>JADFXD010000089.1 GCA_015233725.1 Nitrospirota bacterium
GGGTGTTCTTTTGATAACTAAAGTTGAAAACTGAGTTTATGCGTAGGCTCTATAAAGTCATTCGTAAGATAGTGAATCTTTTAGATGGACATGATGACGAGTTATCAAACATAATGATAGACACTAATCCTGGAATAACCAAAAATCAAAAATTGACAATAGATGATCTTATCAGTGAATTAGACATGATTCAAGAAACTATTGTGGAAATCGAAGAGATCAAAATTCCTGCAATCCAAATTCCATCTCCATTGGCTCAACGTATTCTTGACATTTTAAACATAAAGTTACCCAGCCCTACAATTGCTTAAGCTAATGTAGGGTCTACTATTTATGGCATGCGTTTACCGTAACTGTGTGTTTTTAAACTATTATCTTGCAATTATGCCACATTTCTCGCAGAACATCCGTTATAACGGGCATGACCTAAAAAAACACTTGACAATCCCATAAAGGATTTTATACCATAGGGCAGTATGAAAATGAAAACAAGGCTATATGCTACGCTTGTAGGATTGATCGTCTTAGGGGTTGTGTTTTTGCCGTGCAGGGAGGTTCAAGCCACCCTGGGAGGGTCAGTCGATTCCGTTGGCTCCGATAGAGAGGCTCTTTCGGCGGTGAAACGTGCGGCGCAGGTCTACAATGGCTACACGGTTGTAGAAATAGTCTCGCCTGCAAACACTGTCCGTGAATATATCTCGCCAGCGGGTATCGTATTTGGCATTGCCTGGAACGGGCTGAGTCACCCCGATCTCAAGCAGTTGCTGGGTTGCTATAGCGGTGAATACGAAAAAACCCTCCAGCAAACCCCCCGTAAACATGGCATAAGGCGTATACAGATAAAGACAGACCGTACTGTTGTCGAAAAATGGGGACATATGCGGAACCTGAAGGGTAGGGCCTACGTGCCGGACTTAATCCCTTCCGGAGTGAATATCGATGAGATCAAATAATATACGGTTTCTTTTTTTGATGCTTGTGCTGGTGGCAGGTTGTGGTGGTTCGGGGGGAGGCTCTTCTTCTAATCCTGCTCCTACTCCTAATGTAGTAAATAACGTGCTACCCCTTACCATAAACGGCTCGCTCTGCTCGACAATCAACTCGGTAGGTTACTACAATAAACCGTGTGTCAGCGTCACGGTCTGTACTGCCGGCACCTCGACATGCCAGACAATAAACGATATCCTTTTGGATACTGGTAGCTCCGGTCTGCGAATATTTAAGCAGGTTCTGAGTGTTTCTCTTGTGCAGGCAACCGTAGGTTCCGGTTCGCTTGCCGAGTGCATCCAATACGTAGACGGTTCGTCGAATTGGGGGCCTGTCCAGAAGGCAGGAGTAATCTTGGGTACTGAACCGGCTGTTCAGGTTCCGATACAGGTTATCGATCCCACCTTTGGCGGTATCCCTGCTACATGCACAAATGCGACTCAAAGTCCGGTAGACACCGGATACAACGGAATCCTGGGAGTAAGCCCTTTTGTCCAGGACTGCGGTTCGGGCTGTGCAAATAGCGCCGCAAACAGTATGTACTACTCCTGCAACGGAGCGAGTTGTATCGGGGTAGCAGTCCCGCTCTCAAGTCAGGTTCAGAACCCTGTAGCGCTCCTTCCCCAGGACAACAACGGTGTGATAGTTCAGCTTCCAGCCGTAGCGCTGGGCGGCGTAACCTCAGTCAACGGCTCCCTCATCCTTGGGATCGGTACACAGTCCAATAACTCCCCTTCCCAGGTTACGGTGTATCCAACAGATCAATACGGGGAATTTACCACAAAATTCAACGGCATATCCTACAGCAGTTTTATAGACACTGGCTCAAACGGTTTGTTTTTTGCCTCCCCTTCCAAGACAACGCTTCCAAATTGTCCCTATCCCAACGATAGCTGGTTCTGTCCCCTGACCACAACCAGCCTTACAGCAACCAATGCGGGGGCTTTCGGCTCTCCAAGTGGCACGGTCTCATTTCAGATAGGTAACTTCAACAGCCTTGCCAGCTCATCCAACAACGTGTTTGTCGAAATAGGCGGCAATGATTCACAGGAATTCGACTGGGGACTTCCCTTCAACTTTGGACGAAACATCTACTATGGAATCGAAGGCACCAAATCCAGCCTGGGCACCGGCCCATACTTCGCGTATTAAAATTGTGAAATAAACAATATCCAGCATACAATATGAAATATTGGGTGTAAGCATCCCACTGTCAATTAAGACAAGAATGGGTCAAGGGGTCCGTGACCCCTTGCAGGGGGGGCCAGGGTTAAGAAGCGCCGCCCCCTTCTTATTCCTATGAGTTACTTAAGACGAGGAGACACAGCGCCAGAGACAAAGGTGCTTCTATCGGATGGTAGCGAGGTACAATTAAGCGTGCTGTGGCGACACAATAGCGTGTTGCTTGTATTTTTGCGACACTTTGGATGACCCTTCTGCCGGGAGCAGGCTGTGCAGTTGCACAGAGACAAGGGACGGTTTGACGCACTCGATACAAAGATAATACTCGTAGGCATGGGCACACCCGGACAAGCGGAGTCGTTTCGCAAGAAACATGGGCTGACCTTTACGATAATATGCGATCCCCACAAGACTCTATACAAGACCTATGGACTCCTTACGGCAGGGATAACCGATATTGCCTCGCCAAGGGTCGCTATCAGCGGCCTGAGGGCATTAGCAAAGGGGCATCTGCCGGGGATACCCGTGGGTGATGTGTTTCAATTATCGGGGGTGTTTTTGATCGACAAGGACTCGATTGTCAGATATGCCCACTACTCAAGGGATATCTCGGATTACCCTTCTGCTACCGATATAATACAAAAGGGATATACATAAAAAAGAAGGTTGCCATAATCGGGGCTGGCCCTGGTGGATTGGCTGCCGCGATGCTATTGTCACACAGGGGGTATGACGTAGCCGTATATGAAAAGGAGGCCTCTGTTGGAGGCAGGACGGGAAGGTACATAATCGATGGCTATATATTTGACATAGGGTCAACGTTTTTGATGCTCCCTCAGTTTATTGAGGAGGTGTTTGCGTTGGCGGGTAAGGATATCAGGGATTATGTGGAGATCAAGCCGCTTGACCCGCTGTACAGACTGAGGTTCGACGACGGCACGGAGTTTCATCCCTCCACGGATACTGAAAAGACGATAGCCGAGATACAGAGGCTGTTTCCAGGTGAGGTGGATAACTATCTGAGGTTTATGCGCAATGAGGGATACAGATACAGGCGGATAGAGCGGTGCTTTAAGGTCCCCTACGACAGCGTATATGATTTTCTGAGCCCCCACTTCATAGAGGCGCTGCCTCAGATGGAGATAACTGGCACCCTCAGAGAGAGGTTGGAGGGCTACTTCAGGCACGACAAGATGAGACTGGCAATGGCGTTTCAGACAAAGTATATTGGGATGTCGCCATGGCGGGCACCATCGGTCTATTCGTTGATCTCCTACGTAGAGCACAGGTGGGGGATACATCATGTCAGAGGCGGACTGAATCAACTCACCCTGGCGATGGCCAAGGTCGTCGAGGAATATGGTGGGAGGGTCTATACCTCCACAAAGGTGAGCCAGGTTCTAAGACGGGACAAGACGGCAACTGGACTCCTCCTGGAAGACGGCCAGGAAATATCCGCAGACTATATAGTCATAAACGCTGACTTTGCCTACGCCATGTCCTCTCTCATAGGCAGCAGGAGAAAAAAATACACCGATGATAACTTACAACGGAGAGACTACTCCTGCTCTACATTTATGCTGTACCTGGGCGTCAACAAGACATACGATATCCCCCATCACAACCTGATCCTTGGAAGTGACTTTAAGGCACACATGGACGATATCACGATGACCAGGAGTCCGTCATCGATGTCCATGGTGTATGTGCATAACCCCATTGTCACGGACGATACCTTGGCCCCCAGGGGGAAATCGCCCATCTATGTCCTCGTCCCTGTCCCCAATAACAAGGCTCAAATAGACTGGGGAGGGTTCAAGCAAGGCTTTAGGAAGCAGGTATTAGACTTCATAGTCAAGAAAACCGGTATGACTGACATCGAGCAGCACATAGAGGTAGAAAAAATCATGACCCCACATAACTGGGAAAGCGACCTCAATGTCTATAACGGGGCAGTGTTTAATCTCAGCCACGACCTGGGGCAGATGTTTTGGTTCAGACCCCACAATCGCTCTGAGGAGCTGTCAAACTGTTATATAGTTGGTGGCGGCACACACCCTGGCAGTGGTCTGCCCAACATCTGTATCTCATCGGTAATCACATCAGAGCAACTTATAAGAGACGACACGGGGGATCGCAGGTGGGCTTTTGAAAAGACCCATCTTTAAGAAAGGGGCGGCTCCGCCCCCCTTTAGAACCCCCTGCAAGGGGACAAGTCCCCTTGACCCCATAATTCTTAATCCTAATGTCTCATTCTTATACCAAGTTGCGTTCAGAAGATGAGATATCAATCTGCTTAGAACTTGATGGCTAAACAATCTTGAATGAGCAGATTTTTATACCGTTTGATTGCAACTTGGTATTAATCATATCATCACAGGATTTTTGACAGCAAGAATATATTTATGCACATGTACTTAACTATAATCTTGTATAGATTTTTATGTGAGGCAAATCGAGTTGTTTACAATTATCAGATCTTTATGTTAGGATCATAGAGATGAGCAAATACAATATCAATCTTTTTAGCATCCCCTCAACTGTGCTAAGGGTGTTGTTGACCCCACGGAAATTTTTCAGGGGTATGCACAGGAAGGGTGGTATTATAGGACCGTTGGTCTTTATGATAGTCATGGGGATATTTAGTGGCTTGATCGAGGCGGCTATCAACATACTGAGATTTAAGATACTTGATGGGATAGGAAAGGTCGTAACCACTGTCTTATTTGTGCCAGTTAAGGTGGGGTTGTTTGGTTTTGTGGTGGCGTTGGTGCTGCTTATTATCTGGAGGGTCATGGGGTCGCGGCAGTCGTATGAGACCTCTTACAGGTGTGTAGCGTCTATGTCCGTGCTGATGCCTGTAATGACGGTTATTAGCAGGGTGCCATATTGGGGTGGCTTGGCAGAGATTGCCATCTTTGTTTTTTTCATTGTCATCGTCAGCGAGGAGGTTCATGAGATACCTCCAACGAGGGCATGGCTTGTCTTTGGCATACTCGGCCTGGCCTTAGCAATGATGTATCAACACCGACCGTGACAGAAGACAACTTGAAATAGAAAACACCTACCAGCAATATCAAGGAAAACAGAAAAAGGTTAGTGCATAAAAAAAGCCTTTATGGTCATGCTAAGGACGATAACAATACTTGCGGGGGTAGGTAAAAAGAGTCCGATGGGCAGGGTAGGACGAGGGAGGAGACGTGCACAATAAAATGTCGTTTATTGGTTATAGCCTTATGATTGTAGCATATGCCATTCTTGTTTATGAAAAAATGGGACTTGCAATAGTAATATTAGTTATTGTTGCGTCTGTGATTGTCTTCAGGTATTTAAAGAAACATCAACCAGAGCAAGGCGGTAAGAATCAGTCAATCGGGAATGGAGTTGACGCTGATAATGCCTCATTTAAAGACATAGAGCAAGAATCAATGATCGATGGTAGTTCAGGCATCAAGCAGTCTGTTGGCAACGGTGCAAAGGCTAAAGGAAATATAACATACAAAAATATCAAACAAAAGATTGAACGTAAAGATTGATTGCGTAATAGAAGAGGGCAAGGGATAATGACACGCTGGCACGATAGGACAAGCTATAAAAAGAGGTTTCAAGAATGGTTTAATGGCAACCATAAGTTATCGTTTATCTGTGTACACGATAATAAAGAAATATGGGATGTAGCTGAATGGGTAAAAGAAAGTATGCAAAATAAGAAGACGGTTGTAAGGACAGTATATTCTTCAAAAGATGGGACTCTAAGATATGAGCTATTGGAACAGATTACCTATGGGTTGGGGGAATATAAATTCCGTAACTATAATAGCGAGATTGATACATTGTCTAAGTCTCAAGAATCTCATATAACAGTCAATAACAGTAACAGTGTAGGAGATAATTCATCAGCAGGCAATGATATAAATTTTAGCGATCTTAGACAAGTGACAATTACAAATATAAGCGATCCATATGCAAAAAACGGTTTAACTTTAAAAAAAGAGCACGCGATAGATTTATTAATGAATAAGTTCGTAATAGATATAAGAGAAGTGATGGAAAAAGAAAAATCTTTGTTTCTTTTATTTATCCTTAACGAAGGTGGGTTAGGTGGTTTTGAACTAAATCGTCAACATTGGTTTTTACATGTTTTTTGCGAAAGAATGAGATACATAGACGGCATCGAAATATGTGTTTTGAATGAAACAAATTATGAAGGCTTTATTCAACTCGGTAATAATCCTATCGATAAGATTCATGCCAAACTTAAGGAAAAAGATATGCTTGAAGCAGCCAATGAACACTTAAAAGATTCCTTTTTAGACCCCGCTTCGTTTTGTTGTGGTGCTATGGATCCAGAGGATAAAGATATATCTTATCGTGATTTTGCAAGAAGACTATCCGCTGCTATTGATTGCACAAACGAGGGAGTTTCCTAAATGAAAGGGAGCGAAAGCATAGAAGTAGTAATGAAAGTGCTTTCAGAAGACGCTATAGCAGCGATGCAAGTTCTTTGTATTCCCAATATGCTTGAAGACTCCTTAGCTGTATCTTTATTGCAAAACACAGGTGTGGCCAATGGGAATGCCTCCTCGATTATAAAAAGGCTGCGCTCTTTTCCTATCTGGCACTATAGGACGATACGGACGTGGGCCTTTGATGATGATATAAGGGAGTATTGTATCGACAAACTTAATGGTTCGGGTAAAGAGATCCGCATCAATGTCTTATCCACTCTTAGGGAGATGAGAGAAAAATTTGAAGATTTCATTGCCTTTAACATTAACGATTACGACCTGCAAGTTGCCCGATTAGCCTTAACAATTGAAGGAGAGGAACCCAGGGCTATGCGGAATGTTCGGGCGATATTTGAGCTTGCGGATCGCTTTAACGAGTCTGAAACGGGGAGAGTCATTGACCTTTACCTTGAAGAAGACATCCCAGAGGTTGAGCAAGCTGGTAAATCATTGCCGGAATATGTCTTGAACGCTTTTTTCATGCGCGGTATGTATGCATACAAGAAAAAAGATCATAAGAAAGCGCTTAAGTTTATGAAACCTGTCTGGGAAAAAGCAGGTAGACATGATGCGGCAATCGCGGCGCATATTGTCGGCCTGATATGGAGTAAGAGGCGTGAGGCTGGGAAAGATGCGGAACGTGCATACAAGAGCAGCCTGGAGTTGTTTGCAGGTGAGCCAAGGTCACAGGGGTCACAGGCACTTGTATATCACAGTCTTGGCAATCTCTTGAGTAAGGAGCGCAATCGATGGAAGGAGGCCGAGGTCGCATACAACAAAAGCCTGGAGTTGTTTGCAGGTCAACCATTGTCACAGGCGCAGGTGTATCACAGTCTTGGCAATCTATTGAGCAAGGAGCGCAATCGATGGAAGGAGGCCGAGGTCGCATACAACAAAAGCCTGGCGTTTGGCAAGGGTGATCGGCAGCACGAGGCGCAGGTGTATAATGATTATGGCGCTTTTTTAAGTAATGTTGCAAAAAGGTGGAATGAGGCGGAGGAGGCATATAACAAAAGCCTGGAGTTAGGAAAAAATGATTCGTATCACAAGGCGCTTGTCTATCATCGTCTTGGCGATTTGTTGCGCAAGGACCCCTACAGATGGAAGGAAACAGAGAACGCTTATAAACAGAGTTTTGATTTATTCAATTCGTTAAGACATCACGAAAAGTTTGTAAAAGTTTGTAAGAGTCTTGTCAGCTTCCTCTTGGATGACAGAGGGGATTATAGCAGCGCAAGAAAACATATTGAATTCGCTTTAGAGCATGAAAGAGATACTGCGTATCGTAAGACACTGTTAAGCCTGCTTGAAGAAATCGATAGAGCTGAAAACTCAGAATAGGTATTTGTATCTTGTCTTGCAGTCAACCCCACAGGTGTGCTATCCTTAACATATGGAAGATTATCTCATACACAATAACTTCTTCTACATAGCGGCCTATTCAGTCGTATCTCTGGTGTTTATGGCAACAGATGAGCGTATTGGTTTTCCAACGGCTATGGCAGCGGCTTTTTTATATTACCTCGTATACGAGGCAAGGCAGGACGACATCATCAGAGCCGAAATGGGAGTTGGCGGCTGGGCAGAAGTCACATGGAGTCACAGGATTAAGTACAACAAATGTTCAAACTCTTATGCCTGGTTCTGGCCACTATGGATACCAATGATAATCGTCTTATCCACAGTAGCGTTTATCTTTGGTCTGTCGATGGGTAAAAAGTCAAGAAAATAAACTAACCTGATTCAGTATACAATTGAAGTGTTTTTATACGGGGTCAAGGGGACTTCTTCGTGGCCGGGGTGCCTCACCCCTGCCCTTGCAGGGGGGTCTGAGGGGGCCAGGAGCGTGTCTTGAGCGGTAAAGAAGCAGCGCCACCCCCTTCTTAGTTTTTAATGAAGTGGTTGTAAGTGAGGGTATAGCGCGCGACCTCTTGAGGTTGATAGTGTGGTATCCGTTGCGGTGGTTGGTGCGGTTATTGCCTGTTGGGGCGGGATTGATGCTATTCAGGGCGATGGGAGACCTGCACTATGCCCTTTCAAGGGGCAAGAGGCAGCGGCTGTTGGCAAATCTCTCCGCCGCAGGAATTGAATGCTACAACAAGCAACTGACGGTGAGGGAGTATTTCAGGAATCACTACGTTGACCGCCTGTTTATCTTTATTGTCTCAAGGTTTAACCACAGAGAGATAGGGCGCCATGTCGAGCTTGAGGGGGTTGAACACCTCAAGGACGCCCTTGGGCGTGGCAAGGGGGTTGTACTGGTGCATGGTCACTTTGGACCGGTTCATATACCGCTGGTAGCACTTGCACGGGGCGGATTCAAGATAAAGCAACTGGGGCTGCCCTCCGATGAGGGACTTAGCTGGATAGGAAGAAACGTCGCCTACAGGCTGAGATTGCGCTATGAGGCAAAGATACCGGCAGAGATACTGCGGGCAGATTCATTTCTAAGACCCGTCTTTGTGTGGCTTGCTCAAAACGGCTGCATAATGACAACCGGCGATGGCACAGGCACTGAACAACGCCTGGGAAGATACGAATCTATCACGTTTTTGGGTCGTCCCACACCCTTTCCCCTTGGCCCGGCAACACTGGCCAAAAAGACAATGGCAGCCTTCATGCCCGTTTTTATAACACCCATTGAGAAAAACAGATACAGGATAATCATCGCCCCCCCCCTCACCCCACAAGCACAACAGGCCCTCTCCGCACGTGAGCTGACCGCGTGGTTTGTCCAAAGCCTTGAGGGCTACGTCAGACGTTATCCGGGCCTTATGCACTTTCTTGACAGGTTATGAGGACTTTAACGCATATAATGGCAACCTCGGGCATTTTTCTCTTGAGTGGGTTGTCAAAAGGCGTGATAGCATGTTATAGTAATATACAGTGAATACGTTGATTGTTGATGATGAGAAGGTAACAGCCAAGATGCTTAAGCGGTTGTTTTCTCGTTATGGGGTGTGTGATGTAGCTGGCAACGGCGAGGATGCAATTAACTTATTTAAGGATGCCCTGCAGAACAATAGACCTTATGACCTCGTTGTTATGGACGTTATGATGCCTGTCGTAACAGGGATAGAGGCCTATGAGGCGATCCGCGAGTATGAGCGCAAATGTGGCATCAAAAATGGCTCCGAGGCAAAGATAGTCTTAATGACCGGCATGGGTATCTCACGCGAGATGTTTAATCTATACAAGACATCGTGTATGGCTTACCTCTATAAACCCATAGATATGAAAGAACTACTTGCTGTTTTGAATCGGCTCAAACTGCCGTTAAATAGCGACATTAACCTGCAATCACTTAAATAACGTCACTTTCCAGCAACATAGGAGCTAAATATTGGCGTTGTTGTTGACTCGGCATAGCCAACGACCGAGATGCCCGAGGCGCCGAGTGGTGTCAAGGCAATTGTCCAGGGGGCAGCGCTGCTAACAAACATAAAGACTGAACCAGAGTGTGGATCAACATCTTTTCTACCCTGATGGTGGGCCAGGACATAGTTAATTATGTCGTTAATATTGCTGTATACGTTGCCATTGTTGCCCTGGTTAAAGATGGCCTGACACGTACTTAGCGACCCCGCATTGCTATATTGGACACAGATCTCCTGCCCGGTGTTATCTAATGCGATAAATGGGCCTCCGCTGTGATAGGCATCCAGGTACTGCTGGATTTCAGCTATTGCCCCCTTTGCGCTGGCCTCGATGGTCCTGACCGCGGCCTTGTCCCTGTTTCCCAGATACAACATGGCTCCGATGCTGGTGAGTATACCAATAATTGCAATGACGACTAACAACTCAATCAGTGTAAAACCCATATCGTCATCAACGAGAAATAACCTTCTTGTTTCTAACATACTCCCTCCTGTGGGGCACACAGCCCCATCGGTCTTTCATCATCCCACCTGCCGTTATTGACAATTATGGTAATCTAAAGGAGAGGGAAAGAAGGGGACGGCGCTTCTTAACCCTGGACCCCCTTGCAAGGGCACCAGTGCCCTTGACCTCGTAATGCTCAATCTAAAATATTTATGTCCGTGTACTTAGAATTAATCAAAGGGACAGATATTATCAACGCCACCATAATATGGTAGCAAAGGTATAGTTTGGATAAAAAAACACACCGCTACCGACATCAAGGTCGAGACATAATGCCTACGCGATAGAAAAGTTGTGTTTACCTGCAGTGCTTCCATCCCCTGGGGAGTATGTTAACTGTTTTCTTTTATGTAGAACTGTAGTTTAAGGCCTCCCACTTCAACGATATCACCCTCTTGTAGCTTGTGTGGACCCTCAAACTCCTTTCCATTGACCTTGATACCCTTTCCCCCTGTAGCGGAGCTAATGGTATAGCCGTCCTTTCGTTTGTTTACAAGGGCAGCGATCTTTGGGGCAAATAGACCTTTGAGATGTATAACGGCGCTCTTGTCCTTTCCAATGGTTGTTATTCTGTCAGTGAGTTCGTAGTCATTTTTTTCTGTTGATCCCTCAATTACTACAAAGCCGCCCATAATGATCATATCAGACTTTGACTCCTTCAGTGGGGCCTTTTGCAGTATCTCGTCTTTGAGTTTGGAATCAATCATGATGGTCTCATCCATGATGTTTGGTTCTTTTTCGACCTTAGGTTTTACGCTGTCCGTGTCGGAGACGTAGTTAAGCGAGTGCTTACCGATGATAACAACGTCGTTGTTTGTCAGGTGATGGACGGATATCTTTTTACCGTTAACGAAGGTGCCATTGAGGCTGTTGAGGTCTTCCATGTAAAACTTGTCATCTTTTTTAAATATCCTGGCATGGGTGCCAGAGACGGCCAGGTTGTCTACGTGTATATCGTTAGTTGGCTTCCTTCCAATGGTCAAGACATCCTTGTCCAGATTGAATTCCTTAAGTACAGCATCTTTAAACTTGAGCAAAATCTTTGCCATTTTACCTCCTTCTCCTTTTAAAAAGGTTGTACAAGAACGAGTACCATCTCTTCTTGTATATGTAAGCTACCACCACTGTGATATTGTCCCTACCACCTTTCTTATTAGCAAATTCTATTAGTCTGCCACACACCTCATCGGGGTCATCAGATGACTTAACGGTTCTCAGGATAGTATTGTCCGGCACCATAGTATACAGGCCATCAGAGCACAAGAGCAATACATCGCCGTCATAGACGGTCAACTCACCGAGGTCTGCTTCCACCTCGCTTGAGTTACCCAGTGAGCGGGTTATGACATTTCTCATCCCCACTTCCTTTGCCTCCTCCTGGGTCATCATTCCCTTGCGTATCTGTTCTGTCACAAGCGAATGGTCATCGGTGAGCTGTTCGATCGTGTCGCCACGTATCAGGTATAGCCTGCTATCACCTGCGTGGGCTATGCTCAGGCGGTCGTCATGTACCATGCCAACGACGATCGTAGTGGCCATGCCACTGAGCTTCTTGTCCTTACCGGAGGCATCATGTATAGCCTTGTTGGCCACCTTGACGGCCATCGCCACCTTATTGGTCGTAAATGAAAATTCCTCCTGGTAGTCGGCATCCACTACAGACCCCTTATCTCCGTTGACGAGGTAATCACGGATAAGCTCCACCGCCATCTTACTTGCCACATCGCCGGAGGCCGAGCCTCCTACACCGTCAGCCACCACTAACAACCCGCTGCTGCCTTCAACGCAATAAGAATCCTCATTCTTGGACCGCCTCAGCCCTATATCTGTCTTCCCACCTACGTCCAAAAGCATCTACATCCAGTCTCTTCCTTATATCACTATTATACAAATTCTCTTACTTTGCTATTATATCAGAAGTCTGCGCAAATTACAACGTAGTATTTATGACAATTTTTATTTTATTTTGACAAAATTATTTGCGATACATTTTTTAGCGATTTTGATTATAATACAAGGGCATATTGTTTGAATATACATAGGCAAAAACAAATTTATATAATTAAGGTGTAAGCAAAATGAATAGAGTAGCAATCTTTATCGACGGCGGTTATATGGCAGATATTTTAAGGAAATACTTTGGTAAGGCAAGGATTCACTATGGACTGTTCGCCAAGTGGGTAGCGTCAGACATGGAGATATTCAGGACATACTACTATGATTGCCTGCCGTATCAGTCCCCCACTCCGACGCTGGAGGAGGCAAAGAGGTTCTCAAGTAAACAGAAGTTCCTGAGCATCATAGACCAGCTAGAGAGGTTTAAGGTGAGAACCGGCAAGCTGGAATTCAGGGGCATAGACAAGGACGGTAACCCTATCTTTATCCAGAAGCTCATCGACATGATGATCGGTATAGATATCACCCTCTTGTCGGTCAAGCGTGCGATATCGCACATTGCCATCATCTCCGGAGACAGCGACTTTATCCCCGCCATTAAGGTGGCAAAGGACGAGGGTGTCCTAGTAAAACTGTTCCACGGCCCCAAAAATACCTTCCACGACGAACTCTGGAAAGAAGCCGACGAACGCCGCGAAATCACCCAGGACGTAATAGACTCCATCACGATGAGAAGGTACTCCCTCTTCTAAATGATTACAGAGGCATTCTCCACACTATAGAGTGCAATCTCCAAGCGATGGCATTAAGGGGTCAAGGGGACTGGTCCCCTTGCAGGGGGTTCTAAAGGGGGGCGG
>JADFXD010000009.1 GCA_015233725.1 Nitrospirota bacterium
ACATTGAAATTTCAGTCGTTCAAAAATACTCATATTGTGACCTTTTAAAGTATATCACGCTCTCGTTGGGCATAGCGATCCTGCCAGAGCACGGCATTGAGACGCAAACCATCTTTCAGGCCGCAGATAACGCCCTCTACAGCGCCAAGCACCAGGGACGAGACCGAGCCTGTATCGCTCTGTGAGAAGGGGTAAGAAAAAAGCGTAATTTCTCCTATTGCATAGCATGGGGAAGATTGACAACACTTTTTTGTTATGTTACTATTGATTATAGGTTTATAAGTACATGGACAGAAGTTTTTATATAAGTACAGGGTTGAGCAATTATGAGGTCAAGGGGGCTGGCTCCCTTGCAGGGGGTTCTGAAGGGGGGCGGAGCCGCCCCTTTCTTTCTTTTCCTTTTTTATATAATTACTTATGGGTAGGTACTTATATATAGATAAAAGTGCAAAAGTATAGAGAGGAGTCATGTAGTGAAAAAGCATATCTGGTTGACGTTTGATTTATCAATATACAGTGATTATGAAGGCATGTACTATTGGCTGGATACTATGAAGGCCAAGGAGTGTGGCGATAGCACTGCTACCTTTGATTTTGAGTATAAGAGTGATCTGATAATAGAACTTACTGAAGCTATTAAAAATAATGTAAAACTTGAGAAAAAAGACAGAATTTATATAATCTTTATGACTAAGGATGGAACATTAAAAGGTAAATTTATTTTTGGGAAAAGAAGAGATGCCCCCTGGACAGGACTTGCCTCAGAAAGCGAAGATGATATTGCATAAAAGTAACAAGAATGTAATAGTAGACAGTTGTATATGGTTTGCACTATTTAATAAATCTGATGGAAATCATAAAAAAGCCCTTACCATAATAAAAAATATTGATAACCAGAATATCTTGTGCCCTTGGCCAATACTACTTGAAACTTTAAACACGAGATTTGTTAAAGATAAGATAAATCTTAGCAATTTTAATTCAAGACTTAAGCATTTTACGTTGATTGATGATCAACACTACCGAAAACAAGCGCTGGAGGCTACTTTATATAACGCGATAGCAGGTAAACGATATATTAGTCTTGTGGATATGGTTATCAGGTATATATTATCAGATAAGAAAACACATGCGATAAATTATTTAGCTACCTTTAACATAGAAGATTTTATCGATGTATGTAAAGAAAGAAAAATCACCATACTTCAAGAGTAGACAAAGTTAAGCAGATGAAAGAAAAATCAGAGGGTCACGCAAAGGCGCACCCCAGAAAGAAAATCGCCCCGGACAAGAAGATCGCTATCGTTGGTCTGCCCAATACGGGAAAGAGTCAGGTCTTTAATAACCTCACCGGCAAGTATGCGATCGTGGCCAACTATCCCCACTCCACCGTGGAGGTGCAGAGGGCCGTATGTAAGGTGGATGCCCTTGTATATGAGTTCATTGACACCCCCGGCATACACAGCCTCTATCCAAACTCAGAGGAGGAGGTGATAGTCAGAGACGTGCTCCTCAATGAGCAGCCCGATATAATCATCCAGTGCATCGACGCCAACCAGCTCAAGCAGTCCCTGACCCTGACCTCAGACCTCATAGAGCTTGGCATCCCCATGCTCATATCCCTGAACTCCATCGATGAGACCGTAAAGAAGGGCATATATGTGGACTCCCTGGGGCTGTCCAGTTTCGTGGGTGTCCCCGTGGTGGAGTCCATCGCGGTTGACGGCATTGGTACCGCGGAGTTAGTGGAGTCCATTGCACGGGCAAGAAAGGGCAGGCATGACCTGCGATACGGCGATATCATAGACAACGGTATAGCCGAAATAGAGACCATGCTCCCTGAGTCGGTCTCTTATCGTCGAAAACTGGCCATCCTGATGCTCGCCTCCGACAGCGCCATAGAGGAGCATCTCAAGAAATTTGCCGATGAGGACATTATCGCCCGGTTGAAACAGGATGTGGAGGTCATAAGGCAGCAGTTTCAGATCAACGTCAATCGCGTCATTGACGACAAACGAAACCGCTGGATCGACAACGTGGTTGGCAGTGTCATCAAGAAACAACGCGTCCTGCCAAGGGACATCTCACAGGTGATCGCTCGTCTAAGTCGCAACATATATACCGGTATCCCGATACTGATAGCAATAATAATATTTATGTACTTTATGGTCGTTGACGTATCCAGTAAGCTATCCGATCTGATGAAGAGCACCCTCTGGACACCGGTAGAGCGGGCTATAAACGGCATTGTCCCTCCAGGTATCTGGCACGATTTCCTGTTGGGTGACTATGGCGTGCTATCACTGGGGGTTGCCAACGCCTTTTTGACAATACTACCCATCCTCGCCGTGTTTTATATAGTCTATGGGACATTGGAGGATATTGGTTACATACCAAACCTGAGCGTCCTGACAAGACGAATATTTGAAAAGCTTGGTCTCAGCGGCATGGCTATCATGCCTATAGTGCTCGGCTTTAGTTGTAAGACGATGGCCACGCTTACAACAAAATCCCTCTATACCAAAAAAGAGAAATATATAGCCATCTTTCTGATTGCCTTTGCCCTGCCATGTTCAGCGCAAATGGGACTTAATGTAAGTATCCTGGGCAAGATGGGGTTTGAGGCCTTTGTCATAGCGTATGGCGTCCTTGTCTTTATTGAGATTGTCACCGGTCTTGTCCTCAATAAGATCATAAAAGGAGAAGACACAAGGGGTTTTATCCAGGAGCTGCCACTGATAAGACTGCCCAGCCCCAAGGATATCATCAAAAAGGCATATTACCGGCTATATTGGTTTGTCAAAGAGGCATCCCCTGTCTTTATCTTTGCAGCGCTGTTACTCTTTACCGCTGATAAGGTGGGACTGCTTAATCTCATAAGAAAACTACTATCACCCATCGTCGAGGGATTCTTAGGATTTCCCATTAGGATGGTTGACGTTATTATTGTTATCATTGCAAGGCGCGAGGTGGCAGCGGGGCTGTTTATAGACCTCATAGAAAAGGGAGAGATTAACTATGTCCAGTGCATAGTGGCCGCGGTGTTTACAACCCTGTTTGCCCCTTGCCTTGCAAATGTAGGCGCCATAGTAAAGGAGCTTGGAATAAAGACGGCGGTTTACATCGTTGTCGTTACCAGCGCATGGGCTGTATTAATCTCTGGTGCGTTGAACTGGGCGCTGATCCATATCTTTAAGATGTAACAGGAGTGTGTTTGTATGAGCAATAAGAAGGAAGTAGATGAATATTTAGAGAGATTGTGGTACATGCAGGAGGAGGCCAAGAACTCGTTTAACGACCTGGTTGAGCTCATTGAGGGTGACTATAACCCCGAGCTGATCAACGAGCTGTTAAGCGATGGGCTTGTCGAGGTCGTGCAGCAGACAAACAGCATCTCTCTGACCACGAAGGGGTATGAGTATGCCCGTCAGATAGTGCGTGCCCACAGGCTGGCAGAGAGGCTCCTCTATGACGTGATGGGACGCAACATCGAGGAGGGGGCATGTGAGTTTGAACACATCGTTACCCTTGAGCTCGTTGACAGTATCTGTATACTCCTGGGGCATCCAAGGGAATGTCCTCACGGGCTGCCGATCCCGGAGGGGGAGTGTTGCCGGGCATCCATCAAGATGGTAAAGAGTCAGATATTACACCTGGACGAGATGGTGGTTGGTCAGAGCGCTCGTATTGCCTATATCAACAGCAACAGCGACGTCCACCTGCACAGGCTCAACACCCTTCAGATCAGACCCGGCTCGATCATAAAGCTCCATCAAAAGTACCCCTCCTACGTGATTGACTGCGAGGGGGCAGCCATCGCGATGGACGATGAGATAGCACACAGCATCTGCGTCTGGACAAAAGATAAAAAACAAGACGATGCCAAAAAGAAAGACCCAAAGAGCAGCAAGTTCTTCGGCCTCAACATGAAGTTCAAAAAAAAGGACAAGTAAGAAAAAAAGAAAGGGGCGGCTCCGCTTCTTTGTCGCTCAAGGCACGCTCCTGGCCCCCTTCAGAACCCCCTGCAAGGGCACCAGTGCCCTTGACCCTATAATGCTCAACCCTAAGTTTATATAAAAACTTCTGTCCATGTACTTACACAATCTTTCAAATATATGCTGAATTATTACGGATATAAATGCTTATATTCCCAGTGCCAGTTGTATCTTGTTCTCTGTCTCTGCCAAATCCCTCATACTTAGCCTTCCTATTTTGGCTCTAACGCTTTTTATATCAAAGGTAATCAACTTTATCCTTAACCATGAAACCATGTTTAAATTAGCCTCTTGCCAGTCTTTGATCTTGTAATCATAAACAGTGTCATAAGCAGTAGAAGTAACCATAGTGACTATGACACTGTTCATTGCTCTTTCATAATCCCTTGAACTAACTACAACAGCAGGTCTCATCTTAAAAACATGAGAATTAACAAATGGAAAAGGAAGTACAACTACATCGCCTTTTTCAATCTTCATAAACTTCCCTCCATTTATCATAAGAGTCTTCTTTTTCATTGTCCCACTCCCTGGCAAAACAACTATTGGCTAACTCAAGCCATTCATTCCAATTATCGTCTTGAGTATCATCTAAAACAATAACCAACACCTCCTGACCATCTTTAAAATCTACCTTTTCTAAAGGCTCAAAAACTCCATTGTGAAACTTCGTCATTACTGCAACCATCATTTACTCCTTTATAAGTAATAAGCCCAGTGCTTGGATATCTCTCATTCCATTTTCTTATATAACTATAGTATACTACATTGCTGTATGGAAGTATCCTGGTTATGAGCAGAGATGGTGCCGGCATCGGCGGCATCATAAAGTCCCTTGGGCTTGTCTTTGGCGACATTGGCACCAGCCCGATATATACCCTCACGGTTATTATCCTGCTTACCAAGCCTACCAGCGATAACATCATAGGCGTGCTGTCGCTTATCGTGTGGACGTTGTGCATACTGGTGACGTTGGAGTACGGGTGGCTGGCCATGAGCCTTGGCAAGAAGGGTGAGGGTGGCACCATCGTCTTGAAAGAGATACTGCGACCATTGCTAAAGTCCAACAGGCAGGTGGCATTTATCACGCTGTTGTCGATCATTGGGATATCGCTACTCATCGGAGATGGCGTCATTACGCCTGCCATAAGCATATTGAGTGCCGTGGAGGGATTGTTGCTCATCCCCGGCCTTGAAAAGACCAACGGCAATATATTGATCCTGATAGCTGGGATAATCGCCGTTGTCCTGTTCTTCTTCCAGGACAAGGGAACCGAACGTGTGGCCAAGGCCTTTGGACCGATCATGCTCTTGTGGTTTATCGTGCTGTCCACCTCTGGATTACTGGCCATAATGGAATCTCCGGAGGTGTTTAAGGCGCTTAATCCCTATTACGGGGTCAAGTTCCTCCTGGACAATGGCGTCAGCGGGTTCTTCATCCTCTCCGAGGTCACCCTGTGCGCCACGGGTGGCGAGGCCCTCTACGCCGATATGGGACACTTAGGCAGGAGACCAATTCTGAGGGCGTGGTATTTTGTCTTTGTTGCGTTGCTGCTTAACTACCTGGGACAGGGCGCCTTTTTGGTAACGCACCCCGGCGCCAAAAACGTACTCTTTGAGATGGTTCTCTCCCAGAGCAAGACCATGTATGTCCCGTTTCTGTTTCTGAGCATAATGGCCACCGTCATAGCCTCTCAGGCCATGATCAGCGGGATGTTTTCTATCGTCTATCAGAGCATCACCACGCGCCTGATGCCTATGTTTAAGGTCGATTATACATCAACGGAGTTCAGGAGTCAGATATACATTGGCTTTGTCAATTGGTTCTTGCTTGTGGCCGTGTTGCTTATCATGTACGAGTTCAAGGCCTCCAGCAACCTGGCAGCGGCCTACGGTCTGGCAGTCACCGGTACAATGACGCTTACCGGGCTGTTTATGACCTGGATATTTTATCTACGGAAAAACTGGAGGTACCACTCCATTCAAACGTGGTCACATTGCTCAAGCATAGTAACAACGCCATATTATGAAGGTATAAAAGTGGCTTAAATCCTGGCAACCACGGTTGACTGTGATGTTACCAAACTGGACGCTTACCCTGCTTTCCCTGTTTGTCTTCGTCGTGGATGCCGTGTACTTTGCATCAAACACGTTTAAGGTCCCACATGGAGGCTACTGGTCGATAATCATAGCCGCCATCCCATTAATCGTCATCCTGATCTACACCAAGGGACAGAAACGACTCTACAAGAGCCTTAAACCCATGCCGTTGAAGGACTTCCTCCCCACATACGTTGAATACTTCAAGAGGTTTAGCAAGATAAAGGGCACAGGATTATTCTTTGCCAGAGACATCAACATGGTTCCCCCATACATAGTGCGCACCATGTTTGCCGATAACATAATCTACGAGGACAACCTGATCGTATCACTGGAGAAGATGGACGAACCCTTTGGCGTCAAGGCCTACACGGGAAGTAGTATAACCGACGGCTTGAGAACCTTCGTCATCGAGATGGGATACATGGAGGTCGTGGACGTCGAACGTATCCTATTGACAAACGGTATAGAGATAAAGACGATATTTTACGGCCTGGAGGATATCGCCACAAACAACTTCATCTGGAAGATATTCTCGCTTATCAAAAAACTTACCCCGTCGTATGTCCAGTTCTACAAACTGCCTTCTCACAAGATCCGCGGTGTCATCTATCGAGTAAACATGTAACTCAACTTTCGCACTTGGATTTTTCGCAATTTTGCCTTGAAAAAATGCGGGTAAAAAGGAGCGTATCCGATCATTTCACAAATGCCCGCAAAATAAGGATCATGGCTGCTATCTGTCCGATCCAGAACAGAAACATCCACTTGGTGATATCGGCCTTGGTCTCCGAGAGTTTTTGCTCCAACCTGGACACCTCAGTAGTAATACGCTCGTTAAGCCTTCCTTCCAGAGTAGTGATTCGCTCGTTAAGCCTTCCTTCCAGCGCGGCCATTTCGGCCTTCATTTTTCCTTCCAGCGCTACTGAGTCGGTCTTTATCTTGCTTTCAAGGATAATCAAATCGGCCTTTAGCGAACCTTCCAATGCCATCAAGTCGGCCTTCGTAGCCATTTCGCTCTTTGCGCGCTCGGCCACCTCGTCAATTGCGTCAATTATGGCAATAGTCCCCTCTTCTCCGATCTTGCCCTTGAGCAGATTATACAGTTCAATTCTCTTAGACATAATACTATTATATAATCCTCCGTTTCAAAAACTCAAGTGTAAAGGGTGCATCAAAAAGTCATGGGTAGCTTGGTCAAAGAAAGAAGGGGAGGCTTTGCTTCTTTACCGCTCCAGGTCGTACCTGGCTCCCCTCAGACCCCTCCACAAGGGAGCATGCCCCCTGTAATTGATACTCTTACCCATGAAAAATTGATGCACCCTAATTTTTTGCCAACTTTCTCTTCATTAATGATATACTATATCGGAGTGTTAAAATTGTTATTAAGAAGGATTTAAGATAGATAATGCAAAAGAAGTGGATTATAAACAGAACTAACAGGGATTTTGTGGATTACCTGTCGAAGGCTGCCGGGATTTCGCCAATAGTGACGCAGATAATGATCAACCGTAACATCAAGACGCCCGATAAAGTAAAGGATTTTTTCACGGCCTCTCTCAGCTCCCTGTCTGACCCTTACGAGCTTCCTGGGATGGATAGGGCAGTTGAACGCATAAGGAGCGCTATCAGTAGCGGCCAACGGATGCTTGTGCATGGTGATTACGATGCCGATGGCACGACGGCCACTGCCATATTGGTAGAGACGCTGTTGAGGCTGGGTGGTTGTGTTGAGTATTTTATCCCTACGAGGTTTAAGCATGGTTATGGGTTTCACGGGGCTGCGGTGGAGATTGCCAGAGGCAAAGGCGTGGGTCTCATAATAAGTGTGGATTGTGGCATTAGTTCCTTTGAGGCGGTGGATTTGGCAAACAGTTACGGCATAGATGTAATCATAACGGACCATCACGAACCCCTGTGGAAAGACAATGGAGCCGTTGGTGAAGGAGGGGAGTCTTGCACTCATTCGGCGGTATTGCCAAATGCCTTTTGCATCGTTAATCCGAAGCTGACTGGCGTGGATAATCCGCTTTCCATACTGACGGGGGCTGGCATGTCCTTGAAGTTATCCATCGCGCTAATGGGAAGGGAGGCCGATGCGGATGATTTTACTAGGCTCTTGGACATTGCTGCTATAGGTACGATAGCTGACGTAGCGCCGTTGGTTGGTGAAAACAGGGTGATAGTCAAGGAAGGGCTGAGGGTGCTTGCAGACAAGAAGAGGGTTGGGTTGAGGGAGCTTCTGGCGCTAAACGGTCTGAGTGAGCGTGCCCTGGAGCCTGAACTCATGTCCTATTCGGTCATCCCGAGGATCAATGCTGCCGGTAGAATGGCTGATGCCACCTCCGTGGTCAGGCTGCTAGTGACGGAGTCTGTGGAGGAGGCCAGGTCTATTGCCAACTATCTCAATGACGTAAACCTCGAGAGGCAGCGGGTTGAGGAGTATGTCCTTGATATGTCGCTGCTCCAGGTAAAACGCAAGGGGTTTGACAAGGTAATCGTCATTGCCGATGAGGGTTGGCATGAGGGCGTGCTTGGGATAGTGGCATCAAAGATAGTTGATCGGTATGGTTTACCCTCTGTGGTTTTTTCTATAAAGAATGGCATGGCCAGGGGGTCGGCCAGGAGTGTGCCGGAGCTGGATATCTGTGATGCCATATCCCATTGTTCTGAGTGTATTATACAGTTTGGCGGACATAGACAGGCGGCAGGGCTTACGCTAAAGCAAGAGGATATAGCACGGTTTGAGACCCTTATCAATGACTACGTAAGAAAGACTGTAGCAGATACTGACTTTACACCCACAATAACTATTGACGCCGATGTCAGCCTCAAAGACGTAAACTCCAGGCTCCTGATCGAACTGGCAAGGCTCACGCCGTATGGTTATGGCAATCCAGAGCCGATCCTGGGGGCAAAGGGGGTAATGACGTTAAACCCCAGGATAGTGGGCAAGAACCACCTTAAATTAAGGCTTGGTTATAACGGTTATATAATCGACGCCATCGGCTATGACCTTGGTAGTTATTTGCAAGAGTTATCGATGCACGAGAGGTTTGACGTTGCATTTACGCCAACCATCAACTCCTACAACGGTATCAAATCCGTACAGCTCAACGTAAAGGCCTTTAGACCAAGCGATTAAGAGTATAGTAGATTTCGATTTGATTAACTACAAAATACATGGCACTTTTAAGGGGTCAAGGGGACTGGTCCCCTTGCAGGGGGTTCTGAAGGGGGGCGGCCAGGCGTCCCCTTTCTTTTTTTGTATTGCATACGATCGAAACGCGCTATAGTTGGGGGTCGTTAATGCACGAAACGACGCAAGCAGCAACATTGGGGGGGTTTGTCTTTTGGGGGGCGACTCTGATATTTGTTGTAGCGTATGCAGCGATAATATCCGAAAAGATAGACAAGACGGTTGTGGCCATATTGGGCGCTGCACTGATGATTATCTTTCACATATTAGACCAGCACGAGGCCTTTGCCGTTGAGGAACTGGGGGTGGACTGGAATGTAGTTTTCCTTCTCATCTCCATGATGATTATAATTAACATCATGCGTCCAACTGGTGTTTTTGAGTATATAGCCATCAAGAGCGCCCGATTGGGAAAGGGTGAGCCCCTGCGCATAATGATAATATTGTCAGTGGTGACGGCGCTACTGAGCTCCTTACTGGATAACGTCACGACGGTTTTACTTATAGCCCCCATTACGATTCTTATATCGGATGCCCTGGAGATAGACCCTGTACCGTTTCTGATCATGGAGGCCATTGCATCCAACGTGGGCGGTACGGCTACGTTGATAGGTGACCCGCCAAATATAATGATTGCATCAAAGGCCAGGCTTGATTTCATGGACTTTATTATACATCTGACGCCTATTGTTGTAGTGAATATGGTGGCGCTTGTCTTTGTGATTAAGATAGTGTTTGCCAGGAGGCTACAGACCACGGAGGAAAATAAGCAGAATCTCCTCCAGATGAATGAAAATGATGTCATAACTGACCCTCTGATGCTTAAGAAGTCCCTTTTTGTGTTGTCTGTTGTCCTGTTGGGGTTTGTCTTCCACGGGGCGCTTCACTATCAGACGGCGACAATAGCGCTCTTTGGTGCAGGGTTATTACTGCTGTTATCAAAAACCCATGAGCCACACCACATACTAGCTGATGTTGAGTGGTCTACGATATTCTTCTTTATAGGAATATTTATCCTTGTTGGGGGTGTGGTGAAGGTCGGTCTGATCAAGCTATTGTCTGTTGAAATGCTTGCCATTACCAAGGGAAATCTCTTTGCCACAAGCATGGTCATCCTCTGGTTATCTGCATTTGCCTCGGCCATTGTGGATAACATCCCTTACGTTGCCACGATGAACCCCCTGGTGATAAACATGGCAGAACAGTTGTGGCCTAACCTTCATGGCGTTGAACTTCTTCATAACAAGGACCTTATGCCTATCTGGTGGTCTCTGGTGCTGGGGGCGTGTCTGGGGGGCAATGGT
Source organism: Nitrospirota bacterium (assembly GCA_015233725.1). Taxonomy (GTDB): domain Bacteria; phylum Nitrospirota; class Thermodesulfovibrionia; order Thermodesulfovibrionales; family Magnetobacteriaceae; genus Magnetobacterium. Next base: position 10,599 of record JADFXD010000009.1, read on the forward strand.
TCACTCATTGGCGCCTCGGCCAACGTCATTGTTGCTGGCATGGCCGAGCAGGTGGGCAGAAAGATATCCTTCATGCGTTTTATGGCATACGGTTTTCCTATTATGATCCTGACCGTATCTATCTCCATGATCTACGTGTGGTTGAGATACTACGTGTAGATTAAGTACCTGGGGGCGACAACGATCTGTGGCCTGGCTGTTAGATCGAGGTCGTAGCTTACGTCAACCAGATGTAGCAGGATAAATGTGCACTCGGCATGTCTGAGAAACTGTAATCCAAGGTCAGCTCCTAAATGGGCGTTTTCTATAATGCCTGGGATATTGGCTACCGTAAAGCTCGTGTAGTTCTCCATATTGTCCTGAAAGTCTATAAAGACTACAAAACTCCCTAATAATGATATCGGCAACTCACAATTCTGATTGCAGTCTCTGAGACTTCGTAGACAATTCTGTGTTCATGGTCTATGCGCCTTGACAATTCATGCTTCAATTTTTCCGGCTTTCCTTGTCCATGGAAAGGGTGACGCTGAATTTCATTGATCAGGCTGATAATTTTTAGGGCTTTTTTCCTATCTTTTTCTATCCACCATTCCAAGTCCTTAAAAGCATTAGGGTCAAACCCCAAGCTTCTCACGAACCACCTCAAAAGGAATGTCCTCACTACGCTCTTTCGCCTCCATAAGTCTTTCCCGCATGGCTTTGCTCTTAAGGAGATAGGCGGTCTCTTTCTCAGACTTAATTTCTCGATATAACGCAATAGGAACCAATAGGTTTCTTCTTTTTGCGGAGCCATGCCCTTTATGCTTACTTAATGGTTCTTTACAGTGATGAATAATTTTATCTCTTATATTTTCATATAATGACATGGGTTCTTCTATAATATTTATTGTAACCGTTTGCTTAATAGAACCACACTCAGGACATGGTATAACACCGTCTAATTCTTTTTGAAGGTTGTTGTTACTAAATTTCTTACCACAAGAATTACATACAATAGTCCTTTTCATATAAATAAGCACTCCTTTTTCCCGAGTTTTCGAGAATAAATCTTAGCAAAGGCATACACCTTGCCTGATCAACATACTTAAATTAGAGTAAAATAATTTGATAGGATTGTCAAGATAAAAAATTAAGGGGATCACGGACCCCTTGACCCCGTAACTACGTATTCGTTGAAGTATTCAGCTCCCCTTTTCTCATCTGTCCTATAAGTACGGAGACGTGGCTTATCAACTCGTTGATCCCTTCTTTTGACACGGCTGATATCTTGAAAAACGGGATATCAGACTCCTCGCAGTATGCCGCCAATCTACTGAGTCTATGACCATCGTAGGCAACGTCGAGTTTGGTGGCTACGACGATCTGTGGCCTGGCTGCCAGGTCGACGTTGTGCATGGAGAGTTCCCGGTTAGTCTTGATGAGCGTCTCAACGGGGTCAAGGTCGAGGTCGTCGCTTACGTCAACTAGATGCAACAGGACAAACGTGCGCTCGGCATGTCTGAGAAACTGTAATCCCAGTCCGGCCCCTAAATGGGCGTTTTCTATAATGCCAGGGATATCGGCCACGGTAAAGCTCGTGTAGTCCTTCATCTTGACAACGCCGAGGTTTGGCACCAGGGTAGTGAAGGGATAGTCGGCAATCTTGGGTCTGGCAGAGGAGATGCCTGCCAGAAGCGTTGATTTACCGGCATTTGGCATCCCAACGAGGCCAACATCGGCAAGGAGCTTAAGTTCCAGGACGAGGTATGCCTCCTGCCCCTCCTCTCCTGGTTGAGCAAACTTGGGCGACTGAAAGGTCGAGGTCTTAAAGTGTGCATTGCCCTTGCCTCCGCGTCCACCACGCAAGACAACGGCCTCCATAGCGTCCTCGGTGAGGTCGGCGATGACCTGGTTTGAGGTCTGCTCCCTGATGACAGTCCCCACGGGGACCTTTATAATGAGGTTGGGGGCGTCCTTGCCGTGCATGTCCTTGCCCATGCCGTGGCCGCCGTTTTTGGCCGTGTAGTGTTTCCTGTATCTGTGGTCAAGGAGGGTGTTTAGCTGGTTGTCGGCCTTGAAGATGATATCTCCGCCTACGCCGCCATCACCGCCGTTTGGCCCGCCCCAGGGGACATACTTCTCCCGCCTGAAACTGACACACCCCCGACCGCCATGACCAGCCTTGGCGTAAACGCTTACATAATCAACGAATTTCATAAGTACCTGCCCATAATTAAATATACAAGAAAAAGAGAAGGAAGGGGGCGGCTCTGCCCCCCCTTTGAACCCCCCTGCAAGGGCACCAGTGCCCTTGACCCCATAATTCTTAATCCTAACTTATAAATATTATGTCCATGTACTTATCACTGAGCTATGAATTTAAGCGTCCTAAGCGGAAGCGGTCACTGGATATACACTGATCTTCTGTCTGGTCCTGTCCTTTCTCTCAAAGGTGACCACGCCAGCGACCATAGAAAACAGCGTGTCGTCTGATCCAATGCCGACGTTTTCACCTGGATGAAACCTGGTCCCGCGCTGCCTGACGAGGATGTTACCCGCCTTTACCAACTGACCGCCATACTTCTTTATACCCAACCGTTTGGATTGGCTGTCTCTGCCGTTTCTTGTGCTTCCAACGCCTTTCTTATGAGCCATTGTTACCTCCCACTATCTCGTCAATCTTAATAATAGTGAAATCCTGACGATGTGTCCTATACTTTCTGTGAGCCTTTCTGGGCTTCATCTTAAATATCTCTATTTTCTTGGTGCGTCCATTTGATAGCACCTGTCCCTTTACCGTGGCGCCATTGACGTAAGGAGCGCCTAAAACTACCTTGTTGGTGTCATCAGAGATAACCAGCACCTTATCCATGACCACCTGGTGTCCAACCTCAAATCCATCCCGCGGACCCAACTTTCCAACCTTGACCTTATCATCAGGTGATACCTTGTACTGCTTGCCACCTGTCTCTATTATCGCGAACACCTAATCTATACCTCCTGAAGTCTTTACGTATGTTATATTTTAATATAATGGTAGTACCAATTGTCAAGCATGGTAAATTTGTTCTCCATTGAAATAGTACCCACCCATTAAGGGGTCAAGGAAGGGCACTGGTGCCCTTGCAGGAGGGGTCTGAGGGGAGCCAGGAGCGTGCCTTGAGCGGGAAAGAAGCTCCGCCACTCCCCCTTCTTCCTTGTTTCCTTCTCTATGTCACTCGATTGAGCCTGTCAAGCGATAGTATTTGATAGTCAGGTTGACCAGTTTGCTGGTTGTGTCTCTCAGTCTCTCCGTGAGGGCCTTGAGGATGATGCGAAAGTCCTCGGAGGTCTTGTTTATTTCGGTGTCGAGGTAGTCCTTGTCAAACAAGCCGACCTTGACAGTGCCCACCGCCACTGCCGATGCAGAGCGTGGCTGCCGGTCGATGAAGCTCATGTGTCCAAAGATATCCCCCGAGCTCAGGTGCGTGACCGTTAGATCAACACCGTTGTCTTTTACGTTGATTGCCACCTTGCCTGAGAGGATCACATAGGTGCCCTCGCCAAACGTCCCCTGTTTGATAATGTGTTGCCCATCCTCATATATCTGTGTAGTGGCTATTTTTTTCATATCTTTCTCCTACGCTTGCAAAGTTTAATTATTGTACATTATTTTACCAATAAAAGAAAGAAGTGAGGGCTTTGCCCTCCCTTGAATAAATGCGATTGATGAACTATTTATATTCTACCCCAGCGCCCTTAATGACCTCGCCTATGACGTAGGCCTGCTGCCCGTAGTCGTTAAGCACGGCGAGCGCCTTTTGAGATTCCTTTTGTGGGGTTATGATCACGTAGCCGATGCCCATGTTGAAGGTTTTAAACATCTCCTGGTCATCGATGTTGCCCATTTTTTGTACCAACTGAAAGATTGGCGGTCTATGCCATGAGTTGGTGTTTATTTGTATCCCGTGTCCCTGGGGCAAGATGCGTGGGAGGTTGCCCGTGAGGCCTCCGCCGGTTATGTGTGCCATGGCCTTTATCTCTATCGTGTCTCTGACGTTGAGTATGGTCTTGACGTATATCTGCGTTGGGGTCAGGAGCTCTTGACCGAGTGTCTTGCCAAGTTCTGGGATGTAGGTGTTTATTGGGCTTTGCTCCTTACAGTGACTGGGGTCGAGCTTATTGATGTCAAAGAAGAGCCTTCGTATCAGTGAGTAGCCATTACTATGAAGGCCGGTTGAGGCAAGCCCTATGACGGAGTCACCGACCTGTACGTCATTAGGGTCAACGACGTTGCCCCTGTTGAGGATGCCGACCACAAAGCCTGATAGGTCGTACTCATTGTCTGCATAAAACCCTGGCATCTCAGCGGTCTCCCCACCTACCAGCGAGCAGCCCGCCTGCAGACATCCCTCGGTGATACCCCTGAGGATATCCACGGCCACGGCCTTGTCCAGTCTGGCCACGGCCAGGTAGTCAAGGAAGAACAACGGTTCTGCCCCAGCCGTTAGGATATCGTTAGCGCACATGGCCACCAGGTCGATCCCTATGGTGTCGTGCCGATTGAGCATAAAGGCGATCTTTAGCTTTGTGCCCACGCCATCGGTGCTGCTTACCAACACGGGGTCATTGTACCTGTTGAGATCGACCTTGAACAGGGAATAAAAGGCGCCTATGTCGGTTAGGACCTCCTTGCGAAAGGTCTTTCTGATCATCGGGGTGATTTCGTTTACGAAGGCATCGGCCATCTCTATGTTGACGCCCGCCTCTTTATATGTAAGGGGTGTGTTGTTCATGTCTGTTTGACCGTTATACCTCTCTGATGCAGGGTTTGCAGCGCTGCACATGCCGCGTTTATTTGAGCTGTTTTCTTGCTCTTTCCGCTTCCCGTTGCCAGGGGTTGGGCGTTGAGGTAGACCTCGTAGACGAAGGTCTTGTTGTGGTCATCGCCCCTCTCGCTTACCAGTTTATACTCCGGCAGGGTTGTAAACAGCGTTTGACTTAGCTCCTGTAGTGTTGTCTTGTAGTCGTAGTGCTGGTGTTGGTTTATGGCCCTGTTGATAGTGCTGGCGTACATTTGCATGACCACTGACTTGGCAACCTGGTAGTTGCTATCGAGAAATATCGCCCCGATGATAGCCTCCAGGGTGTTTGCGATAAGCGAGCTCTTTTTTCTGCCGCCGGTTGACTCCTCGCCCTTACCCAGTCTGATGTAGCGTCCAATATCTATCCCTGTTGCCAGTTCGGCCAGTATCTCCCTTGAGACCAGGTAGGACTTTAGTTTAGACATCTCCGACTCCGAGAGAGATGCGTTTTCCCTAAAGAGGATATCCGTTATGGCCATCCCCAGTACGGCATCTCCCAGGAACTCAACACGCTCGTTGTAGCTGCGGCTCTTGTCAGGGCTCTCGTGGAAGTAGGAGCGGTGGGTCAGTGCCTCTATGAGCAGCTCCCTGTTGTTAAAGACGTAGTGCAACTGGCCTTGAAGTGTCTCCAGGGCATCGTCTGTGCAAGGCGCCACTGGTTCTGGTTTAGTTGATAGCTCTGGCTGCCTTGGTGGCTGGAACTCAGAGGTTGGTTTCAGGGTTGAGCAGTCAGCAGGGATCATTGTATTTCTTAAACACCAGACATGCGTTGGTTCCACCAAATCCGAAGGAATTTGACAGGGCATATGTTATATCTGCATAACGCGCCTTGTGTGGGACGTAATCGAGGTCGCATATTGGGTCGGGGTTGTCGAGGTTTATAGTTGGGGCGATGACCCCGTGATAGATGCTAAGGGCACAGATGACGCCTTCAACACCGCCTGCAGCGCCTAGTAGATGGCCTGTCATGGACTTTGTTGAGCTGATGGGCATCTTATAGGCATGTTCTTTGAATAGGTTTTTGATGGCGATGGATTCTAGTTCGTCGTTGATCTTGGTAGAGGTGCCGTGGGCGTTTATGTAGTCTATATCCTGTGGTGCGATCTGGGCATCGTTGATGGCGGCATTCATGCAGCGGTATGCGCCCTCTCCCTCGGGGGATGGGGCGGTCATGTGGTAGGCATCTCCGCTCATGCCGTAGCCTACGATTTCGCAATATATCTTGGCGCCTCTTTTGATTGCATGTGGGAGGCTCTCCAGGGTCAAGAGTCCGCACCCCTCGCCGATGACAAAGCCGTCTCTGTTGAGGTCAAAGGGGCGGCTTGCCTTTTGGGGCTCGTTGTTTCTGCGTGAGAGTGCCCTCATTACGGCAAAGCCCGAGACGCAAAGGGGAGTGATCACGGACTCTGTCCCTCCGGCGAGCATGACATCGGCATCGCCTCTCTGGAGCAGTCTGAAGGCCTCTCCTATAGCGTGGTTACCCGATGCGCATGCCGTTACGATGGCGGAGTTAGGGCCTTTCATGCCGTACTTCATAGAGACATTACCGGCGGCAAGGTTGATTATCAGCATGGGGATAAAGAAGGGTGAGACCTTTTTGTAGCCGCCCTCGAGGTATGCCTTGTAGTAATGTTCGAGGGTTGGTAGGCCGCCCATGCCTGAGCCTATTAGCACGCCACAGCGATGGGAGTCTTCCTGTGCTATTTTAAGGCGTGAATCTGTTATAGCCATATCTGAGGCGCCCATTGCAAAGTGGATGAAGCGGTCCATCTTTTTCACTTCCTTGGGGTGGATGTAGTCATCGGGGTTAAAGTCGTCCACCTCGCCGGCTATCTGCACGGGGAGGTCGGGGTCATTGAACCTGGTCAGCTTTCCAATGCCGCTTACACCGGATATCAGGGCGTTCCATGCCTTGTCTACCCCGCTACCCACAGGGGTTATCATACCTAGTCCGGTTACTACTACCCTGTTTTTTTCCATGACATGCAACTACTTATCGCCAAGCTTCTTTGTGATGTAATCAATGGCGTCGCGGACTTTTGTGATCTTTTCGGCCTCTTCATCTGGGATTTGCACCCCAAAGGCCTCCTCAAAGGCCATTACGAGCTCCACGGTATCGAGTGAATCGGCCCCCAGGTCATCCATAAACGACGCCTCCGGTTTAACCTGCCCTGGATCGATACTCAACTGCTTTGCTATAATTGCCTTTACCTTTTCTTCTACCATTTAGATAACCTCCATTATGATGTTTCAACTCTATCGAGCTTATACTTAACTGTAATAATCATTCGTTTATACGATAAAAGGGGCGGTGTGACCCCGCCAGTGTCTACATATACATACCGCCATTGATGTGGATACAGTTGCCGGTGATATAGCCGGCCTGCGGGGATGCCAGAAAGGCCACGGCATTGGCCACGTCTGTGACCTCTCCGAATTTTCCCATTGGTATGGAACCGAGCATCTCCTGCCTGACATTATCGGGCAGGGCATTGGTCATAGCGGTCACGATAAAGCCTGGGGCCACGGCATTGACCGTCACGCCACGCCTTGCGTACTCCTTGGCGGCCGTCTTTGTCAGCCCTATGATGCCGGCCTTGGAGGCGGCATAGTTGGCCTGTCCGGGGTTGCCTATGAAGGCCACCACCGAGGCGATATTTACAACACGGCCGTAGCGTTGTCTTGCCATTATCTTAATGGCCTCTCTGGAGCAGAGAAAGACGCTCTTGAGGTTTATGTTTAGTACGGAGTCCCAGTCCTCGTCTTTCATTCGGATGATCAGGGCATCCCGTGTAATGCCCGCGTTGTTTACCAATATGTCAAGCCTGCCAAAGCGCTCAACAATACTGGCAAAGGCTGCTTCCACCTCGGTGCTGTTGGATACGTCAAACTTGATTGCCAGGATCTTTACAGCCTCCTTTAACGGGCTGCGTGCTACCGGTTTGCATTCTGTCGGACTACATTCTATGATATCGTATTCTATTGGGCCTTTGGGTGGGTTGTTGGGTTGTACCGTTGTCTCTTTTTCGATCTCCAGGGCGGTTTCCTCCGCCTGTTGTAGGTTTACGTCAGCGATGATGACGTTTGCGCCTCTATGGGCTAGCACCCTGGCAATCTCTTTACCAATGCCTCGTGCCGAACCAGTTATCAGGGCCACCTGTCCTTTCATAATTAACTTCTGCTACCTCCTTATGCTACTTGAGTGTAATTTTATCATGGGTTCACAAATAATCCAGTCTCTTGTTTTTACGCTACCGGCAGTCAACACTACAACCTAATGACCGGGTACAGTTGATCGGGGATTTGATCGGGCATTGTGGGCTGGATTCAATCCGAGTTATGGAAGATATCGAAGAGGTTTTTTTTAAGTTTTTTAGCTGCGTTTTCTTTTTTTTTATAGGGGGTTACTTCCGCATTTTTATCGTATTTTGTTTTTTTAAGGTTATTGTTCTTTGTATTGCCTTTTTTTGACTCTGTGGGGAGTTTTTCCTCTAGAGTCACGGTAAGGTCCTGGAACATGTTGAAGGTTCTCCGTAGAAAGATGATCATCCAGTCAACCATTGTCGTCATGATGAGAAACATCGTGGCCATGAGCAAGAACAGGACGATCAGGTACCAGTGGTTGATCTCAAAGATATCTGGAAACGTGCCTCTTCCGACGGTTCCCCACGTCAGGAATGTCTCGGCCAGGTCATCGTGGAAGTACTCGGCGTAGATCACTGACCCGGATATTATGCCCAGGATGGCTGGGATACCATCGAGGGCGCCCTCGCCAATGGCCCCTGCCGCCGTACCCGGGCAATACCCCATAATGGCAATAGCGGCGCCAAACAGCAGACCACCTATAATCTGCGGGATGATCACGGTCTTGGGCACGTGCAGCTCTATATACTTCATATCCGTCAAGAAGTATACGAGCACCATCGAGACCATAAGTATGGGGGTACCAATGCGAAAGACGGTAAAGTCCTGTAGTCTGAACAGGCCTGTTACTATGTCGTACTTACATAGCCTGGACTTTTGCAGTACAATGCCAAACAACAGCCCTATGATCAGGCCGCCATAGAGACTGCTTCCACCCTTTATGGCCTTTATTGTATCCGGGTCAAAGACGCCGACAAATCTCTTGATTAACTCAGGTATTCCTATAAATTCCATGTCCATCATAACTAATCTTCTCTTCTGACCACTATGGTCCTGCTTCTGTAGAACAAGAAGGTGGTTAAGACGCCTCCTATCCATACGCTCATCATAAATATAAATCCACTTGGTGCCAGTTGTATAGCTCCTGATATCAACAGACCACTGATACAACCACCCGATATCCTTGCCGCGAAGCCCATGATTATGCCGGCCAAAAACACCCACAACCATCTATTGAAGACAGACTTCCCCCGTGACTGTCTCCACAGCTCAGGGACGGTGATGATCTTAAAGCTGCCCGAATACCTGGCCGACAGGAAGCTGCCAATGGTTGTGCCCAGGATAACGGCCATTGTCCAATCTATATATGGCTCGTAGATACCCCAGTACGAGACTTTCTCCAAGTGTAGAGGGTCTATTATCTTGGTGGCAATGGCTCCCATGACGGTACAACCTCTTGTTATGCCCAGTGGGCGTTCCGAGAGGTAGAAGGACAACACCTCTACAAGGCCAAAGGCAATACCTGCCGGTATAGGCCACCATTTTTTGGGTCTGCCCAGGATCGCAAAAAACACCGAGCCCAAAAGGGGCCAGCCACTGTGTAAATACATGGTATAAGCAAGGCCAAGAATAAGTACAGACCACCACCTGGGCTTACTCGCCACTAGTATCGAAAAAAACACTACCAGCGGCCAACCTTGCCTTAAATAAATCGACAAACCAATCGCGCATACAAGTAAGATTAGAGCTGTCGCTATAAACTTTTTACTTACACTATACCTCTTTGTTACTACTATTACTTCTTCTTCCAGCTTCTTCTTTAACTGCATAATCCTTATATTATGTTTATCTAGCCTTTCTTTGCCCTAATCACCGTAGCGACCTGCGCGCCTTAGGAACCTGCCCAACCGCCCACCCCTACTAGCATTAATTATACAACAATCTGATACCAACAATCTACCAAAAAGCAAGCGGGGTGGACAAGCTTTATATGCGCCACCCCATTTGCGCCATCCAAACTAACTGTGTCGAAAAAAACGGACGCCCCTCAAGTTACATCTTCCAACTTGTTAAACAGACATCCTCAGAATCTCTAAACTTTCCTACTATGATCAGGACTAAGTCATAAAACACCCATAGTCCAAAGCCACCCATAGTAAGCAACATCGCTATGCCTGTACCAATCTTCTTGGCATAGAACCTGTGTGCTCCCATCCAACCAAACATAAAACACAGTAACAGCGCTATTAAACGACTCTTACTGGACTCAGTTACTACCGCTTCATTATCCACCGCATTCACCTCCTTTATATAGTTATTTTACTTATTGCCCAACTCTGAAAAGACCTAAAACAACGTAAATTAATCTCCATGTGAATTAATCTCCAGTCACCAGGGTACATTGCCGAGTGTAGGTTCCTAATACGCTAAGATTTTCCTTATTAATGGTATATACCCCTTTTAGGCCAGCATCCTTCATTGCGGTCTCTATGCTGCCATCCCCTATGGAGATTGCGCCAAAAAATGAATGGATACATGCCCTTCCACTCTTAGAGCCCGTTGGAGCTGTTCCCATATACACAGGCACCTTGGTGTCGGTGTATATCCATCCAAACGGTCCATCTGCCACAAACCCACAACTCGTCAACAACATTAGCGTCAGTGCCAAGGCTGCCAGCATTGTTACTGTGGGTCGCATCCCCTTCTCTTTTGCGGTAGGTTGTACTGTCGAGGTGGGCCGCATCCACCCTGTTTCTCTCTGCATAGTATTCCTCCAAATCTATTGCTTTAACCAAAAAACAGTTTGTATTTTAACCTAATATATTAGTTTTGTCAAGAGATAAAATACCAATTAGGATTAAGAATTATGGGGTCAAGGGCACTGGTGCCCTTGCAGGGGAGGTCTGAGGAGGGCCAGGAGCGGAAAAGAAGCTCCGCCGCCCTCCTTCTTTCTTTTTTTTTCGTGATGTGATGTGATGGGACTATAGGTTGGTGACGAGGGTGTCGTAGCCTTCTTCGGCGAGGGTCTTGGCAACGGCGATGGCTGATGCCTTGTCCTTATACCTGCCAACCCGTACCCTGTGAAATGTCCTTGCGTTGACGCTTGCCTCCGTGATAAAGACACCATCGTACTGTAGCTCAATGGCCTTTTTGAGCCTGAGGGCGTTGTGCTTATCCTCAAAGGAGGCAATCTGGACGGTGTAGAGGCCCGTAACGAGCGTATCAGAGACCCTTGCGTGCTTGATATATTTGCTATCCCTGCCCAGGTAGGCTATCTCAACCACCCCCACGCCCTGCCCCGTAAGACCAATCTCCTTGGCCGCTCCATAGGAGAGGTCGAGGTCCCTTCCCTCTACAAATGGTCCCCTGTCGTTGACCACAACCGAGACCGACAGCCCTGTCTGGGGGTTTGTCACGTTGAGGCGTGTTCCAAAGGGGAGGGTCTTGTGCGCTGCCGAGTAGGCATACATGTCGTATATCTCTCCGGAGGCCGTGGGTCTGCCGTGAAAGTCGATCCCGTACCAGGAGGCTATCATCATGCTGCTGCCCTGGGGGAGTTTGCTTACATCAGGTTGCTTAACGGGCGATGTTTGTTCGTAGCCGCGGACAGGCCTCCTGACCCTTACCGTTGTGCTGCATCCTGCCAGGTTGATGCTCAACAGCAGGATGAGCGGCCACTTATAGTATGTACCTGCTGAGGTCCTCATCCTTGACGATATCGGCGAGTTTGAGGCTTACATATTTGTCGTCGATGTAAAGATTTCCCTTTTTGAGGTCAGGGCACTCAAAGGATATATCCTCAAGGAGCTTCTCCATTACGGTATGCAGGCGTCTGGCGCCGATATTTTCGGTCCTCTCATTTACCGTTGAGGCTATGCCGGCTATTTCGTCGATAGCGTTATCCATAAACTCGATCTCAAAGTTCTCAGTGGCCATAAGTGCGATGTACTGTTTGATCAGGGCGTTGCTTGGCTCTGTCAGTATGCGAATGAATTCGGCCTTGCCAAGGGCCTCTAATTCCACCCTGATGGGGAACCTGCCCTGAAGTTCAGGGATGAGGTCTGAGGGCTTTGAGACGTGAAAGGCGCCAGCGGCTATAAACAGTATGTGATCGGTCTTGACCGTCCCGTGTTTGGTGGTGACCGTTGTCCCCTCCACGATGGGCAGGAGGTCTCTCTGGACGCCCTCGCGCGAGACATCGGGGCCGTGTGATGATCCACGGCTTGCTATCTTGTCTATCTCATCGACAAAGACTATGCCACTCTGCTCTGTTCTGGCAATGGCCTCCTTGGTGACCTTGTCCATGTCGATCATCTTGCCGGCCTCTTCCTTGATAAGATGCTGGATGGCGTCGGTGACCTTCATCTTTTTGCGCTTGGCCTTCTCGGGCATAAAGCTGCCAAGCATCTCCTTTAGGTTGATCTCCAGGTCTTCCAGGCCAATGTTTGATATGACGCCAAACGGCATAATCTTTTCCTTGACCTCGAGGTCAACGTACTTGGAGTCGAGTTTGCCATCGCGGAGTTTTTCACGGAGTTTTTCGCGCGTTTCGCCTTGCTTCTGTTTTTCCTCAAGTGTTAGTTGAGTATTCTTGGCGCCCTTGGCCTGCGGTAACAGTATGTCGAGCATCCTGTCCTCGGCAAGGAGACGCGCCCGCTCCTGTATCTTTTCAAAGTGCTCTTCCTTAATCATGTTGACGGCCAGCTCGGTCAGATCGCGTATCATGGACTCCACGTCGCGCCCTACGTAGCCAACCTCGGTAAACTTGGAGGCCTCCACCTTTATAAAAGGAGCACCGGAGAGCTTTGCCAACCTCCTGGCTATCTCCGTCTTGCCAACACCCGTGGGACCGATCATTATTATATTTTTGGGCAGTACCTCATCCCTAAGCTCCGCTGACAACTGCTGTCGTCTCCATCTGTTGCGTAGGGCTATGGCCACGGCCTTCTTTGCCTTATGCTGCCCTATGATATATTTGTCAAGTTCCTGCACGATCATACTCGGTGTTAGGTTATCCATTATAATTCCTCAAAGTTTATATTTTTGTTTGTGTACACGCAGATGTCAGCGGCAATCTCCATAGCCTTTTGCACAATATCCCTGGCAGACATCGAGGTATGCTCATAGAGCGCTCGCGCCGCGGCCTCGGCGTAAGGTCCGCCTGAACCAATGGTGGCAATCCCATTGTCTGGCTCGATTACATCCCCCGTACCAGAGATTATAAAGGTGATATCTTTATCCGCAACCAGCAACAACGCCTCAAGCCTCCTCAACATCTTGTCCGTTCTCCACTCCTTGGCAAGCTCCACGGCAGCGCGTGTCATGTTGCCCCTGTAGGTCTCCAGCTTGCCCTCGAACTTCTCAAACAGGGTAATGGCATCGGCCGTAGCCCCAGCAAAGCCAGCCAACACCTTACTGGAGTACATCCTCCTGACCTTCTTGGCATTGTGCTTTAACACCGTGTTTCCCATCGTGACCTGCCCATCCCCGGCCATGACAACATTGTCCCCCCTGCGCACACAGATAACCGTCGTGCCATGTATGTGAGGTACTTTATCTAAATTTAACATATGCATATACTCGAGTTCTTTAAAAATAAATGTAGCGCTGGCATATACCTTGCCTTATTAATATACTTGGCCGTAGTATATAATAAGCTGATAGGATTGTCAAGATAAAAAGTTAAGAGGTGGGGCCAGGGTTAATAAGCGCCGCCCCCTTCTTTAAATATCTTTATTTTTTTGTATAAATTTTAGATGAGGCAACAGGGGGTCTTGTTTTTTTTTAGGTATTTTTATTAGAATTATTTAAAATTCTTAATTTAAGGAGAATAGTGCCAAGATGTCATTATTGGAAAAATATGTAAGCGAACCAAAGATAGCCTACTTCACGATGGAGATAGGACTAAAGGACGATATACCGACCTACAGTGGAGGGCTTGGTATCCTGGCGGGGGATACGATCAAGTCCGCCGCTGACCTGAACCTGCCAGTTGTGGCCGTAACAATCATGCACCGCAAGGGATACTTTACGCAGGACTTTGACGAAAGCGGCTATCAGATAGCCCTTCCCGTCACCTGGGACCCCGCAACGTATATGACCCTGGCCCCCGAGAAGGTCAGCGTGCGCATCGAGGGCAGGACGGTGTACGTACAGGCCTGGGTCTACTTTATCCAGAGCCTCCGTGGCGGTGCAGTGCCGGTGTTATACCTCGACACCGACATGCCCGAAAACAGCGCCGAGGACAGAGAACTAACCCACTGCCTCTATGGCGGAGACAGCCTCTACAGGATGAAGCAGGAGGTGATCCTTGGCATCGGCGGAGTGCGGATGCTCAGAGAGTTCGGCTTTACCATAAAGAAGTACCACATGAACGAAGGACATGCCTCATTCCTGACCCTTGAGCTCTTGCACAAATACAAGAAAGACATAGAGTCGGTGTGGGATGAGTCCCTGGTCTGGGACTTTGATTCCGTCAAGGAACTGTGCGTCTTTACGACCCACACACCAGTAGAGGCCGGACACGACCGCTTCACCTACGAGCTATACAACAAGGTCATCGGCGATTACTTCCCCGAGAAGGTAATCCGATGGCTGGCAGGTGAAAAAGACCTCAACATGACCATGCTTGCCCTCAACCTCAGTAACTACGTCAACGGTGTCGCCAAAAAGCACGGCGAGGTCTCTCAGAACATGTTCCCGGGCTATAGGATCAACGCCATAACAAACGGCGTACACTCCTACACCTGGACGGTTGAATACTTCAAGCGCCTCTATGACAAGTACCTCCCCGGATGGGCCAACGAACCGGAGACCTTTGTCAGGGTCGGCCTGATCCCCAAAGAGGAGATATGGAACGCCCACATGGAGGCCAAACGCGCCCTCATAGACTATGTAAACTCCACCACCGGTATCGGCATGGACTACAACACCCTGACGCTAGGTTTTGCGCGCAGGTTTGCCACATATAAGCGGGCAAATCTCCTGTTTTCAGACGTTGAAAGACTCATAAAGATCGCCAGGGGCAAGGTGCAGTTCATCTTTGCCGGCAAGGCGCATCCCAGGGACGAGGCCGGAAAGAAGCTGATCCAGACCATATTTAATTATTCACGCGAGCTGCGGGATAAGATAAAGATCGTGTTTGTCAAAAACTACCGGATGGACATAGCACTGATGCTCACCTCTGGCGTTGACGTGTGGTTAAACAACCCCCTGCGTCCCCTGGAGGCATCGGGTACCAGCGGCATGAAGTGTACTCATAACGGTGTGCCAAACTTCAGCGTCCTGGACGGTTGGTGGATCGAGGGCCACATAGAGGGTGTCACCGGATGGTCTATCGGCCCAGCTGCCACCGAAGTTAGCTCCGACGTTAGCCTCGATGGGGGCATGAACGCCATCGACGTCGAGGACCTGTACAATAAACTCGAAAACGTCATTATTCCCACATTCTACAACAACAGGCAACAGTGGCTCAACATAATGGCCGACACCATAGCCAAAAACGCATACTACTTCAACACCCACAGGATGATGCGTCGCTATGTCACCGAGGCCTACATAAAGTAGAGAAACAAACAAAAACAACAAAGAAAGCAGGGAGGCGGCTGCCGCCCCTTTGATACGGGGGGTTGCTGCCCCCCTCCCTCAGACCTCACTTGCAAGGCATTGAAAAAAATTTCTCTTGACAAAAGTTGATGCTCCAGTTATTATGGCAGCTGCTATCAATAAAAGAGGATTTTAGTATCATACGGAAATGTGATGGACAGTGCCATAATCAGCCGTGGGCGTTAGGATACAATAAGATTAGACAAAAGAATCCTTTTTGTCCAGTGTTGCGATAGGTCGGTTTTCCCCTAAATGTTTAATCTCTTTGGGGTTAATTTCCCGCCGCTGGCGGCTTGTTTTCGTTTATTTGATCGACGATTTCTTTTTCAGTTAAGTTTTTAGTATAATATTTACTTAGAAAAGGTGCCTTGTTTTGTATCATTGCGTTTTGATTAGCCCAAACTAATAATTTATATCCTAAGTCATCGTTATAAACTGAATAGCAGTAAATATTACCGTTAACTTCAAGATATTTGATCTCTACTTTCTTGGTATTTGGCATCGTTATATCTCCTTATCATGTAAAGTTTGTTTTAAAATAGTATTTTACCTGACAATAGGTTAAAACCGCAACATTAAGACAAAAGGAGTCATTTTGTCCAATGCCCAGAACTACTCTGTAGATTCTACGCCGCTTTACGGCGTGTTCAGAGAGGCCAACATTAGACAAAATGATTACCAATCGCAAACACCTTTTTACCGGCCTTGATGTCGCACAGGTGATAATCGATGTATGGGTAGCAATGCAACGGAAAATGGTATTACTCCCCGACCCAACAGTAGTGTCACCAGCCACCACTTGAAAATATCAATCATATATCTCATCATGGCTGCCTATGTCTATTAGCTCTACAATATTGCCCTCTAAGAGGAATTTGTTGGCTTGCTTTAAGAAAGACGGTGTAGTCTTAATCTGCATCGTCTATGGCCTTCATTAACTCCTCAGCATTGTTAAAGGTTAGCCTCTCTTCTTGGTTCGATCTTAAAATCCTATCTTTAGCCTCTTGATATCTCATGAACCTGATAAAATCAATCACTTCAGATTTCTTGGTATCAGAAAGCTCATTAAACATGTCTATCATTGTTGTATCACCCACGGCTTAGGCTCCCCGCCCTTTGCACCCGCACAGGCTTGAATTTTGATATTGGTTGTTCTCTATGATACAATACATTTAGAAGCAAAATCAAAACCTGAAAGGAGAACTTCTGAATGAAAGACGAAAAGAAGAGATTGACTACCAACGCTGGGGCTCCCGTGGCCGACAACCAGAATGTCATGACGGCTGGGGTGCGTGGTCCGATGTTATTGCAGGATGTTTGGTTTTTAGAAAAGCTTGCCCACTTCGACCGTGAGGTCATCCCGGAGCGGAGGATGCACGCCAAGGGCTCTGGGGCGTATGGGACATTCACCGTCACCCACGACATCACTCGTTACACCAAGGCGAAGATTTTCTCTGAGATCGGTAAGAGTACTGATCTCTTCGTCCGTTTCTCCACAGTGGCAGGGGAGCGAGGGGCGGCAGATGCTGAGCGCGATATCCGTGGCTTTGCCATCAAGTTCTACACCGAACAGGGCAACTGGGACATCGTAGGCAACAACACGCCTGTATTCTTCCTACGTGATCCGCTGAAATTCCCCGACCTCAACCACGCCGTTAAGCGCGATCCGAAGACCAATATGCGCAGCGCCAAGAACAATTGGGATTTCTGGACATCACTGCCGGAGGCGCTGCATCAGGTCACCATCGTTATGAGCGATCGCGGTATCCCTGCTACTTATCGCCACATGCACGGTTTCGGCAGTCATACCTTCAGCCTGATCAATGCTAACAACGAACGCCACTGGGTCAAGTTCCACTTTGAGACGCTACAGGGCATCAAGAACCTCACGGATGAACAGGCCGAGGCCATTATCGCTAAGGACCGAGAGAGTCACCAACGCGACCTCTATGACAGCATCGTAAGGAAGGATTTTCCGCAATGGAAGCTCTTTATCCAAGTCATGCCTGAGGCGGATGCAGCCACATGTCCGTACAATCCCTTTGACCTTACCAAGGTGTGGTTGCACAAAGACTATCCCCTGATCGAGGTGGGTCTGTTAGAACTCAACCGCAACCCTGAGAACTATTTCGCCGAGGTCGAGCAGTCTGCCTTCAACCCGGCCAACATCGTACCAGGTATCGGTTTTTCACCGGATAAGATGCTGCAGGGACGATTGTTTGCTTACGGTGATGCCCAGCGCTATCGTCTGGGAGTGAATCATCACCTTATCCCTGTAAACGCAGCCCGTTGCCCGTTTCACAGTTATCACCGCGACGGCGCCATGCGAGTGGATGGCAATTACGGCAGCGCCATCGGCTATGAGCCAAACAGCTATGGAGAGTGGCAACAGCAGCCGGAATTTGTTGAACCACCGCTGGACGTCCAAGGGGCCGCCGATCACTACAATCACCGGCAAGACGATGATTATTACTCTCAGCCTGGGGCGCTGTTTCGCCTTATGAGCGCCGAGCAACAGAAGGCGTTGTTTGGCAACACTGCCCGCGCCATGGGAGATGCCCCTAAGGAAATCAAGAGCCGTCATATCGCTAACTGCCTCAAGGCTGATCCGGCCTATGGCGAAGGGGTAGCCATGGCCCTAGGCATCCCCCTGGGCGAGCTTCCGAAATAGACCGCTTTAAGAAGAGAGAAGGAGGGCGCCTGGCCGCCCCCTCCTCAGACCTCCCCTGCAAGGGGTCACGGACCCCTTGACCCCATATTGCTGAGGCTTGAGGCGATTTTGGCTGCCACTTCTTTCTTTTCCTTTTGATAGATTTACATGTGCTTAACTACATAGGCAATTAAAGTTTTAAAAAAATTTGCCGATATAAAACCAGGTAGTTTAAGTAAATTCTAAGGAGGCGACTAATATGGCAGATACATTAGGGACAGTAAGTAATCAGGCAGCATCTACGTATAACGCTAAGGCAAAGGAAGAAAAGGCCGAAGGCGCAATAGAGAAGGCAAGGGAGCAACATAGTAGTGGAGCTGCAACTGGAGCCACAAAAGCAGCCACTGTAAAACTTTCAAGCGCTGCTCAGGTCCGACAGTTACAACACCAGGGACTTACCGCATCACAGATTGCCAGTAAGCTGGGCATAAGTGTTATTACCGTAAACGGTTACCTAGGCTCTGGGACTAATACTGCAACGACTGCTGAAACAACAACACCGCAGCCAAACAGCCCAACAGAGAAATTAACGGAGACGGTTACAGAGAAATAAGTATAGGTTTGTAATAGTTCAGCCCATATTAAGAAGAAAGAAGGGTGTGCTGCCCCCACCCTTGTAGGGGGCACGGACCCCTTGACACCTTCCTTTGACCAAGCTTCTCTCTAAATGTTACAATACCCATTAATGATGGAAACTAGATTAACCGTTGTCCTGGTGCTTGCGGCCATAGCCATTGTGGTGGGTATAGGGATATTGGTGCTCGTAAAGAGAAGGGCCTCGCTGGCTGGCTCTGGCGGTAGACACGGCAATATAAGCGAGAGTGATACGCTCAAGTATGTTCCTGTGTTGCAGTGCTTAAGTGGTGAGTACGAGGGCGCTGTAATCCCCATGGATAAACAGATTATTATAGGGAGGGACCCCGCGGTGGCCTCTGTTGTGCTACACTCGATAGAGATATCACGCTCTCATATGAACGTTATGTATCAAAGCGCCACGGGTACGTTTCTCATTAATGACCTCGACTCCAAAAATGGTGTCTATGTGGCCAGGGCAGGAGAGAAGCAGTTCAAGAAGGTTAATAATACCGTGTTACGCGAGGGGGATAGGTTTATCGTTGGGTTGAGGGTTGCCGAGTTTGAGGTAAAAAAGCAGTTGATGGATAGTCGCTCAGATGGATAGCCAACAGGATGCCAACAGGATGCCAACAGGATGGTTGAAGACAATTAACTCAGGAGGTATGTTTAGATATCATGGTTAAACTTGTAAAGTGTGTTAATGGTCATTTCTATGACAAGAACAAGACGTCTTCTTGTCCTCACTGTGATATTATAAAGACTGTACTGGAACCAACGGCCTCGGTCTTTACGATAAGCGGGACATCCGTAGAGACGTCAAGCGATTCGTCTTCATCCGATGAGACAAATAACAGCCCTTTGCAGCCAACCCCCTCCCCAACCCCCTCCGACAGTATCCTGTCAAAGGATGCCGCTACCTCAGACAAATATGTATTTAACCCCACTACGGGATGGTTGATCGTCCTTGAAGGGGATGTCAGAGGGCAGGACTATTGCCTCAAGACAGACAAAAACACCGTCGGAAGAAGCAAGGAAAATAATATCAGCATAGAGGCCGATAGACTAATGTCTCGTAAACATGCCTCGCTGTACTATTACCCAAAGCTAAACAGCTTTTTCATAGAGAACCTCTCCTCACAAGGCACCAAGGTCAACGGACAACCCATATCAGAGAAGACAAGACTCAACGACCGCGACGTTATAGAAATGGGCAGTACAATGTTCTTGCTCAAGACCCTCTGTGATGAACACTTCATATGGAGAGACTTCAACGAAGATACTACCGCCGTACAAACGCCTAAATAATAATATATGGATATAAATATAAACATCAGGATTAAGGATTATGGGGTCAAGGGGACTGGTCCCCTTGCAGGGGGGTCTAGGGGGGGCGGAGCCGCCCCCTATTTTCTTTCCCTTTCTCTTTGCTCGTATATCGACAGATGAAGGCTAATAAGTCTCTGTCAGCCCAAGATGGGGGGATATGGGCGAGGGTTTCGGTGTATCTGAGGCCTCAGTTCAGGTATTCGCGGTGGGTATTTTTGGCCGCGCTGTTGTTGTGCTTTTGTCTGTCGGCGCTGGCCAGGTACCATCAATACCACCAATGGCAGAAGACCCCGGAGATGTACTTCGTCGATGGCAAACCCATGATGACCACGATGGATGCCTTCCTGTGGCTGCGCTTTGCCCGGCAATACAAGACCGGCAACTACGATGACTCCGACGGCCCCGATACGATGAGATTCTATCCCGTGGGCTACAGTAAGCCCTCATTTATCTTGCTTAGTTACCTGGCGGCTAAATTCTCTGCCTTCTTCACTAACATAGAGGACACCGGTACGTTGTTAATACCGATATTGGCGAGCCTGTTTATAATACCCTTTCTTGTCTATTTCCTTGAGATAGGTTATCCCACTGCCGCCGTTGTTGGCAGTCTCGTTGGCACGTTTAACCACATCTACATGGTGAGGACGGCAATAGGGCGGGTAGATACGGATAGTCTCAATCTGTTTTTCTTCTTTTTGGTGTCGTATTTTATCCTGATTACGTGTAAAGGCAAGAGGGACCGCGATCTATATCTGTATAGCGCCATAGCCGGCATCTCCATGCTTGTCTTTCATACATGGTATCACCTGACGATGCTCGCCGAGTTCTATGTGTTTGTGCTCATTGTCCATCTCCTTGTCAACGGGGTATTTTGGCGAAAGATATTAAAGGCCGCCGTGATATTTGTGGTCTTCTCCGCGGACGATGACGTCGTAAACATCACGCGTGCCTTGTTGTCTGAGGTATCAAAGATCGCCCCAGGCTCTTACAGCGCCTGGATACCGCTGATATTTATTGTATCACTGTGGTTGACCGAGATCATCGAGGTCGTTGCGTCCTGGCCTCTGACGCTGTTTGATTATCTCTCAGCCCATACGGAGAAGACGTTTAAGTTCTCCCTGACGAGCACCAACTCCATCTTTAGTATAATCTACATCACCGGTATGGTCGTTCTGCACAAGACCAACTTTAATATGTCCTTCACCGCTATATGGCTTTTGCTTGTGGTCTCTTGCCTCTACCTTGAGAGATACGATCGCCCTGCGTTATTTAAGATAGCCGCTATAGTGTCTCTTGTCATCGCTCTGCCCACGGTATTTTCTGCTACAAGAGATGTAGCAGCGAGCTTCACTAACTCCTACATATTACACTATGCAAGGGAGATTCAGTATAACATCACAGCCGGACTGATGGTCAATCAGAGCGTGTTTTCAACCATCGAGGAGATGCAAAAGACACCTGTGGAGGTCCTCCTGTCGTTCATATTTAAGACCCCCGCGTTAAGCGTAATAGGGCTTTGCTTCTTTGGCGTATTTAGCGCCTATCACATAAGGAAGCTGATCCCGCTGCTGCCGATTATCATAATAGGGCTTTTGACCTTCAACGGTTCAAACAGATATGTGATGAACCTCGCCCCCCTTGTTGGCATAGGGTATGGCTACATGGTAGCGATAATTATCAAACCGCTGATGGCTCCATTTAAGACCAGGGATATGCTACAGGAGTTAGCCGTCTACGTCTCTTCATTTCTCTTTTTCCTTTCGGTGGTCAATCAAACGGCGTATGCCTACGTACCTCAGCCCTCTGTGCCGCCTGCCGTATATAAACCAATGTCTCAGCTCAGAGATAAGCTGCCCAGGGACTCTGTCATCCTGACCTGGTGGGACCTGGGTTATGCCATCGTGGATACAACGGGCTATGCCACGTTTCATGACGGCGGTACCCAGAATACCAGCGTAACTACCTACATTGCCCGCGGACTCACCTCCGAAAGTCAATACGAGATGTACAACATAGCCAGTATGCTCTGCGCCAAAGGCTCCACTGTCACCGAGGATATCATAAACAAGGACATGGGGCTTAACGCGATTATTGACGACGTCAAGGCCGATGACATCTACCTGATGTATACACAAGACCTGATAGCAAAGTTCCAGGCAATATACTATCTCAGAGGCGCGATACCCCAGAGACATGCCAATAAGAACGAACCCATGCTAGTCCCTTTAAGCTGTCAATCCTTTGCTGATAATGTCTTATCCTGCGGCAGTGATACCTTAAATCTCAACACGGGTCAAATAAATAGCTCCAATGGTTTTGATAAGGCTGTTTTCATAGAAAATGGCAAGGTGATTAAGCAGAACAGCTACGAAAATCGATCCGGTATCTTTCTGGAGTTGTTTGTGGAAAATGGCCGTATCTTGGATATCTATCTGACGAAGGATGCCTTCTTTTACTCAAATCTCAATCAGATGTTTATTCTTGGCAACTACGACAGCGCCATCTACGAGGAGACGCTTAACGCCTTCCCTGCCCTGCGGGTGTTCAAGCTAAGGCATCATCCCTCTGAGGTGGGTGTCGCACCCCTTAGTGGTAGCCTCACGCAGACGAAGTAGCTATCCTGCCTCTGCCTGACGATCATCTCTGCCCTGTATCTCTTGAGAATCTTGAGGGTGATCTCCTTTCCAAGGCCAGTGCCCTTATCTTCGGCTTTGCTTCCTACGGTAGCTGGGGCCGATGGGGCGATGTCGTTTCTGATGTATATGCAGACGTGCTTGTCTATTGCCCTTAGCCTTATGCCTACCGTCCTGACAGAGTACCTTATGGCGTTGTCTATGAGATTGTACAGGATATCCTCCAGGTCGTTATATGCCATGACGGTACTGACCCTCCTAAGATCAAGCAAGAGGAGTCTTGCACTTAGCTCCGACCCAAAAAATGACACCATCACCTCAATGGCCTCACCGACATCGACAACCTCATTGATATTTATGTAGCCCGTGGAGATCATCTTAAATGTCCGTTTCATATCTGCCTCTATCCTTGTGCATGTCTGTTCAATCCTGTGGAGGCAGGCGTTGTCGTCAAGGCTGTCCTTTAATATCTCCACGTTTATCTTGAGAGTTGAGAGGAAATTGCCTATCTTGTGATTGAAGGACAAAAGGAGCAGATTCAGGAACCGCTCCTTGCCCTCTATATCCCTGACAAACCGTGCAACAGTCATATACGTAAACAGTACAAGCGACAGAAACAACGAGCTCTCCAGCCCAAAGACGATAATGCCAAAGCTGTTTAGCCTCTGTTGCATGTAAGACCTCTTGATATAGTAGTAGCGTCCCTCCTGCAACCTCTGAACTGGCACAAGGTCGCTATGGTTGAGGGGTTGATCGCTGACAACGAGAAAATCCACCGGGTTTGCCCTTCTGTCTGACTCGCTCATCCTCGCGTATGGCGCTACCGCATCCACGATAACCCCCACCATAGTGTTTTCAAAGTACGAGACAATCGTAACATTAAAGACAAAAAGCCAAATCACACTGATCGTTATAAAAAGGACTATGACCCTCGTCCCTACATGCATCTGATTCAATCCTAATATCGAAAAAAGAGAAGAAGGGAGGCTACGCCCCTTAGCCCCCTGCAAGTAGGGCGGCGCTGCCCTTCCTTACCGCTCCAGGTCGCACCTGGCCTCCTTGACCTCCCCCGCAAGGGCACCAGTGCCCTTGACCCATTAATTCTCAATCCTGATAACTAGAACATTACCTGCACTGCGGCTGTTATAATCCAGTCGGTTTTCATTTGCAGGCCGTTGAGTCGTTGATAAGCGGGCATGCCGCCCTCGATCCCGAAGCTGACCGGGCCCTTGGTGAAGTTCAAGCCGATTAAGGCGTCAAGGCGCTGTCCGCCGTAGTTCTGTGTGCTGGCGTCGGGTTCTCCCAGGAAGGTTGGCATACCTGGTTTGAACCAGGAGGGGTGGTCTTTGGGGTCGTTGATCTTGGCGATCTCGTCGTCCTGTCCCCTGATTTTACCGGTGTCGCTGAAGGCCAGGCGTATCCAGGGGGTAACGGGACCTATGGAGCGCTGGAGCCATCCGGTGAGCTTGAGGCTGTCGCCGAGGCTGTAATCGTATGTGTTTTTCCCCATATGCAAGGTATACACGGCCTGGGCGCCCCAGTTCCATAGGGCGTCGTCGCTGAGGGTGTTATAGGTCAGCGCGGGCTTAAGGTCGAAGGTACCCGAGCCTAGCTGCATGTCGTAGGGGGCGCGATAGCTCTTGCCCATTATGTCGCTTACCTGGTCTATGCTTCCCGTGGGGAGGCTGATACCAAGGCTGCCATTAAGATACTTGTTAAATCCGTAGATGCCGCGAACCTCGGTGTCTCCAAAGCCGCTTGTGACCATAGGGGCCATGCTGCTAGCACCCTTGCCCATGTGCATATCCATGAGCATGTTCATGCTGTTTTTGACGTAGCTGGGCATAGCCATCAGTGTCAGCTTGTCTGTGACCCCGTACATGAGCATCAACATCTGCATGTCCATCCTCATGTTGGTGGGGATGTTCATGTAATTATAGCCTTTGGGACTGCTGACCATAGACGCGGCAACGTTGTCGGTACCGGCGCGCATTCCGTTGCTGTCCATGTGCATGAACTTGTAGTTGAGCATCCACATGCCTTCGGGATGGACGTGGTATACCTCGTCTCCAAAGGCGGGATTGTATGTCATCTGTGAGCCGGGGCCCATCTCCATATGGCTCATGTTGTGTCCCATGTGGGTGTGATGATCATGGGGCATTGCAGCTCCCTTGTCAACCTCTTCCTCCTGGGCTGCCGTCATCGCCTGGTCGAAGGTTGCCAATTCACCACCGTTTTCCTTCACGAATCTTTGGGCCTCTTCCTTATCGGCAAAGGCCCATTTCGCAAGTTTAGTCATGACGCCTTCCACCTTGCCGCCCATAACCCACGTGGCGGTCCTGGCGTCTATCATCTCTCCCGTGGTGTAGTAGTCAGCTACCATGAGGGATTTTACCTGCTTGTCCTTGTTTTGCTTCATATCCGCCGCGGCGCAGTGGATACTGCAAACGTTGTGTGTCGTGCCGTCATCATATATGACCTGCATGTGGTTCTTTGGAAAGGCCTCCAGGCTCATACCACAATGCCCGCAGACCTTATGCTCCTCCACCGCGTTTGCCGCTGTCAGTGCAACAGCAACCACGAGACAGAGTATCAGTAACATCAAAAATCTTCTCATTAGTCTTACTCCTTTTTGAGATCAAAAAAAATCTATAGACAACAATTATCCGAAACGAACTAATTGCTTATGTAGACCTTGGAAAATCAGGTGGATGTTCAATGGGAAGGATTACAAAAAAAAGCCTTAAAACCTGCTTTGACGTGATTAAAATGTAATAAGGCATTATTGACATAAAGAGATACAGAGATTCGTTTATAACAGGCATGTCCGTATTTGAAAAAACTGTGGCGCCTGAAGCGTTGCACACGTCGAGCGTGAAGGATATAGTCATATCGTTATTTTTCGTAAGGTTGAGCTCAGTTGGTTTTATAATCATTATGATTATATATATAAAAAACATTAGCAGGACTAACTCTCTATAAGCCCCATGATCCTTCCTTGTCAGCATCATGGCATAACTACCTGGCCAGACCAAGCACCTTGGCAATCATGTCAAGCGCCCTGGGGTTGGTGATAAGCATGATAAAAATGATAATCAGAAACAGTAACTTCATTTCAAGCCGTAATGCCTTGAATTCTCCGTCGATTCTCTTAAATTCACCGTCGATTCTCTTGAACTCACCCATCATCTTGCTCTCCATCAAGGCCAGGTCGGCCTTTGTGGCAAACTTCTTGTCCAACTCCGAAAACCTTCGCTCAAACTTGGCATCCATCTCAGAAAGCTTTCTCTCGAACTTGGCATCCATCTTGTCAAATTCTTTTCTGATCTCCGACAAGAGCTCTTCCTTGCTGATTCTCCACTTGTATTCGGTGACATCCGATATCGCTGTCTCGATGGACTTTACCAAGTCCTTGGCATCGTCATGACCGAGCGTCTTTGCAAGCGACTCGTATACCTCTAATGGCATTATTACTGGCATAACTACCTGGTCAGACCAAGCACCTTGGCAATCATGTCAAGCGCCCTGGGGTTGGTGATAAGCATGATAAAAATGATAATCAGAAACAGTAACTTTATCTCAAGCCGCAGAGCCTTGAATTCCCCGTCGATTCTCTTGAATTCACCCATCATCTTGCTCTCCATCAAGGCCAGGTCAGCCTTTGTGGCAAACTTCTTATCCAGTTCCGAAAACTTCCGCTCTAACTTGGCATCCAACTCAGAAAGCTTTCTTTCGAACTTGGCATCCATCTTGTCAAATTCTTTTCTGATCTCTGACAAGAGTTCTTCCTTGCTGATTCTCCACTTGTATTCGGTGACATCCGATATCGCTGTCTCAATGGACTTTACCAAGTCCTTGGCATCCTCATAACCGAGCGTCTTTTCAAGCGCCTCGTATACCTCTAATGGCATTATTACTGGCATGTCTATATTATAATATCAACATGGGCTAAAACACAAGTCCGCCACAAATCAAACTCAAGGCCTCGACAATAATGTGGTAAAGGGGACTTCTTTTTGACCCCCTCCTTCTTTCTTTATTTTATGGTTGCACTGTATTTTTTTGATCAACATCTGATAAAATCCTTAATGGAGTTTTTTGGAAAGAGCAGACTCTTAATGCTGCACGTATTTTCTCTTGTTGCCGCCTTGTTAATCAGGCTTTACTTGGCAACGTTGGTTGAGGGGTATCCGGCGGACATAAGCTGCTTCAGGTCGTGGGCTATTTATGTCGCAGACAAGGGTTTTGCAAACTTCTACTCCGGGGAGATATTTGCCGATTATCCCCCTGGTTACATCTACATCCTCTACCTCATTGGCAAGATCAGGGTGGTGCTCTCCATGTCCTACTCCACGACGTCATACCTGGTGCTCGTTAAGCTGCCCCCGATCATTGCCGATCTCATTGCCGCTAACATCATCTTTCAACTCTCCAGGAGGCGTTTTTCTCTCAAGGCATCCGTCATCCTTTCGGCGCTGTATGCGTTTAACCCCGCCGTGATCGTAAACAGTTGCCTCTGGGGACAGGTCGATGCCGTCTTTACTCTATGCCTCCTGCTAACCTTAATGGCCATGACGCAGCAACGCCTGGTAGTGGCGGCATTGCTATTTGCCCTGTCTGTGCTGGTCAAGCCACAGGCGTTGATCTTCACACCCGTGCTCGTGTTTGCCTTTATAGGGCAGAGGTCGCTTAAGACACTGGCCATTGGGGTAGTATGTGCTATAGCCTTTTTTGCCCTGGCCGTCGTGCCATTTTCCATAAACAAGGGCGTCTTCTGGATATTTGAGCACTATCAAAAGACCCTGGCCTCATACCCATATGCCTCGCTAAATGCCTTTAACCTCTTCGCCCTCACTGGCGGCAACTTTCAGGCCGACTCCACTCGCTTTCTCTTCCTGCCATACTCCACTTGGGGAGTGATCTTTATCCTCTGGAGCGTGATCGTAGCGTCATACTTTTTCTATAAGAACCAGGCCTCAGAAAACCTGCCACTGATAGCCCTGTTCATAGTAACGGCCGTATACGTTACAACCTCAAAGATGCACGAGCGTTACCTCTTCCCTGCCATGTTGATAGCCCTCTTGAGCTATATCTGCACACGAGACAGGAGGCTGTTATATATCTATGGAGGGCTCACCGCCACGCTGTTTGTAAACGAGGCGTATGTGTTATCCCTTGCCTTGCGGGGCGCCTTTCATATACCCGTCTTTGACTTCCTGATGCTCACGGTATCGGCCATAAATGTACTTGTCCTGATCTACCTGGTGTTTGTTGGTAACGACATAGTCCGCGGTAGGGTCAGGGAAACACAAATGGCCCACCAAATAGCCCCACAAATAGTCCAAAATATGGAGGAACCGTTGTTATCCAACCCCGTCTCTGGCCCCGCCTATGGTTTATTACAGCGGTGGGATTATGTGTTTATCGTGGCCTTTATATTGCTCAATGCGGTCTTGGCCTTTTACAGGCTGGGATCGTCCAAGGCGCCCGAGACCTTCTGGAAACCTGCCGGCCAGCAGGACCAGGAGCGTCCTGGAGCGTCAAAGAACCAGGAGCGTCCTGGAGCGGAAAATAAGGCCGAGTCCGTGGTCTTTGAGTTTGAGGCAGCCAGGGATGTTGCCAGGGTCTGCTTCTTTGGCGGGATTGGAGGAGACGGTCAATATGGCATAGACTACCTCGACGGTGCCGGTAGAGAGGTAAATGCCACAACGCTAAAGCAGGTCTTCGTCTTTGAGTGGCGATGTAACCCGGTTGACTTTAGGGCAAACACCGTCATCCTAAACGTCCAGAATCCCGGGGCGATGCTTAACGAAGTCGGGTTTTTCGACAAGTCCGATGCCCTCATCAAAATACGCGCCATCAGGGATATCAACCCAAACCCCAACAGCGTCGGAAAGGTACAAGACCTAATCGATGAGCAAGACAAGGTCCCAGCACAACCATCATACTTCAACAGCTCCTACTTTGACGAAATCTATTTTGCACGCACGGCCTATGAGCAGGTCCACGGGATAACCCCGTTTTACGAAAACACCCATCCCCCCCTTGGAAAACACCTCATAGCCATCGGTGTAGCCCTCCTTGGGATGAACCCATTTGGCTGGAGGATAGCTAGCGCCCTGGCCTCTGTTGTCATGGTGGTGCTTATGTACTTCTTTGGCAGGCTCATGTTTAACTCCACTAGGTATGCCGTTGTGGCTGCGTTTCTTATGAGCTTTGACTTTATGCGTCTTGTCCAGGGGCGCATTGCCACCATTGACATCTTTGCCGTGTGTTTTATAATCCTCATGTACTACTTTATGTATCGCTACTACCTGTTAAACATCCACTACAGGCCATTGAGGGTGCGAGCCGCACTGGCAATAAAAGAGACGCTCCTGCCGCTTGCCCTCTCGGGGGTGGCCTTTGGCGTGGGGGCTGCCACAAAGTGGATATGTCTGTATGCGGGGGCGGGGCTGGCCGTTGTGTTCTTTGCCTCGCTGTATTTCAGATACGTTCAGTACAGAAGGGCTATCGAGGATGTCCCCATCCAAAAATCAAAGAACCAGGAGCGTCCTGGAGCGGTAAAGAACCAGGTGCGACCTGGCTCGGTAAAGAATAAGCGTGTCAAGAATAAGGTCTCGGAGCAGCAATCCCTGCAGATGTTTCTATTTTTCAGGGGCAGCATACTGTGGGCCTCCCTGTTTTTTGTCCTCATCCCGTTGGCGATCTACGTTTTTTCGTATCTGCCGCTTTGGATGGCAGAGCCCAACAGGCCATTTCTTGACTACGTGCAGTCAAGCCAGACACACATGTTTAATTACCACGCGCACCTGGTGGCAACCCACCCGTTTTCGTCTAATTGGTACGAGTGGCCGATATTGAAGCGCCCCCTGTGGCTGTACGCCGGCCAGTCCTTACCCCAGCAGGTATCGAGCATCGTATCGATGGGCAACCCCGCGATCTGGTGGTTGTTTGCGCCGGTGTTGTTGATGAGCACGCTGTTATGGTTTAGGGGCAGCAACAGGGTCTTGTTTTTTATCCTGGTGGGGGCGGCGGCTCAGTATCTGCCTTGGGTGGCAGTCCCGCGGTTGACGTTTATATACCACTTCTTTGCGAGCGTCCCCTTCTTGATCCTCTCTCTGGTCTATCTCCTTAAGTGGATGGAGGACAGATATCGGCACCTGTGTTACCTCACGTATTGCTATCTGGCGGTGGTGCTGGTGTTGTTTGTCATGTTCTATCCCGTAATATCGGGCATGGTCGTCAGCAAGGCATACGTAAGCACTTACCTGAGATGGTTCGAAAGCTGGATACTTTTTAGCTAAGACAAAAAAAAAGAAGAAAGAAGGAGGGCGGCCTGCCCCCTCCTCAGACCTCCCCTGCAAGGGCACCAGTGCCCTTGACCCCATCCTGCGTAGGTTTAGCTGTGGGTGAATATACACAATATGCCGATTGTAATACACTTGTACACCTGTCCGCCACGTTTGAAAAGATCACGGCTGTCATGTTATAATGTTAAGGTTCTTTATGCTTACAGAATTGTTTATAAAAAACTTTGCAATAATCCGTAGTGCCAGGATAGAGCTAGGTCGTGGACTAAGCGTCTTGACTGGTGAGACTGGTTCCGGGAAGTCTATCATAGTCGATGCGCTGGGTCTGATCCTTGGGCAGAGGGGGCAGATCAACTTCATAAAGGCTGGTACTAAAGAGACCACCGTTGAGGTCACCTTTGATGTAACTGACAACCCTGTAGCACAGAGGCTGGGGATACCTATGGAAAATGGACTGACCCTACGCAGACACCTCTCCACTGCCGGCAAGAACCGCGTCTACGTCAACGAAAACTCCGTCAGCATACAGACGCTTGCCGAGATCGGTTCTTACCTCGTTGACGTTCACAGCCAGCATGAGCACCAGAGTCTGCTCTTGCGCGAGAGACAGCTGGCAATCGTAGACTCCTTTGGCAAGATCGAGGATGACGTAAAACACTACGCTGCAACACTAAAGAACTACAACGAAATGGTAGAATCAAGGGTCAACCTGTGCACAAACATCAAGGAGCGTAACCAGAGGATTGATCTGCTGCGGTTTCAGATAAAGGAGATCGAGGCGGCAGACCTCAAACAAAAAGAAAAAGAGGCGTTGACCCAGGAACTAAGCGTGCTGACAAACCTAAACGTCATAAAGGAGTTGAGCGAGGACGGCTACATGCTGACAAACTCCAAGGAGGACTCTATCGTTGACCAGGTGCAGCGTCTGTGCGAGTATCTGACGCAATTGACACGCTATGACGAAACCACCGGTGAGATGCTGAAGATGGCAACGGAGGTGCAATCCTACGTCTCGGAGTTGTCGTTGATGCTGCGCCGCTACAAGGATGGCATCGACTACACGCCTGAGCGACTGGAGGAGGTTGAGGAGCGTATAGACCTTATAAAAAAACTCGAAAAGAAATACGGCGAAGGCGCCGATAACATAAATAGATACAGGCATGAGGCCCGGGAAGAACTGGATGCCCTGATGGCGGTTGATGAGAAGCTCGACGCCCTTGACGCCGAAATAATCGACCTCAAGGTCAGGCTCAACGACCAGGCCCTTTATATCTCCAGCAAGAGGGCGGAGACGGTCGTCAGGTTGCAAGAGGACATAAACGCGACCCTCAGGGAGTTGTCCTTTCCCCAGGCAAGTTTTGAGATACGTCAGACGGTAAACAGGGCGCCGGATGAGTCACTGCGGTTTATGGGCAATGGCGTAGACCTGATCGAATTCATGTTTTGCGCAAACCCTGGGGAGCCGTTGAGGCCGCTTCAGAAGGTTGCCTCCGGGGGGGAGCTGTCGAGGATCATGCTTGCACTTAAGGCCTGTCTTGCCGAGGTGGACGACATCCCTGTGCTGGTCTTTGACGAGGTGGATGCGGGCATCGGCGGTGAGACGGCAGAGACCGTGGGTGAGAAGTTAAAGGCCATCTCGCTCAGGCATCAGGTGTTGTGCATCACGCACCTGCCGCAGATTGCGTGCAGGGCTGATCGACACATACGGGTATCAAAGAAGGTTGTTGGCGAGGGGGCTGATGCCAAGGTTGAGATCAAGGTGGAGAAGCTCTCCGAGGATGAGAGGCAGAAGGAGCTGGCACGTATGCTCAGTGGAGGGGTTACCGACATATCGGTTAAGCATGCACGGCAGTTGCTACAGAAACACAGGGCCAAATAAAAATATTATGTTTGTTGATTTATGAGGGGAAGAATTGAGATCAGCGTTGAATTGTGTAAGGGGTGTGAGTTTTGTGTAATTGCCTGCCCCCAGGATATTATTGTGTTGAGTGAGCGGTTTAGTTCCACGGGTTATTTCCCTGCCGTTGTGACGGATATGGATAGGTGCACGGGGTGTGCAATGTGTGCGCAGATGTGTCCGGAGT
Source organism: Nitrospirota bacterium (assembly GCA_015233725.1). GTDB lineage: Bacteria > Nitrospirota > Thermodesulfovibrionia > Thermodesulfovibrionales > Magnetobacteriaceae > Magnetobacterium. The sequence continues at coordinate 42,813 of JADFXD010000009.1, forward strand.
TGGCCATAGAGGTTTGGCGACAAGTGGGGCAAGAGTCGGGGGAAGATGTGGGGAAAAAGTGACCAGGATATTTAAGGCAATAGGCAGTGCGTTTTTGGCCTTCGTGCGTGATGTTGGAAGGATGGCGCTCTTCCTGGCTGATACGGTGTACTACAGCGTTGAACCGCCCCTTAAGTGGAGGCTGGTGATTCAGCAGGTCTGGTTTTTGGGTTACAAGTCGTTGACCGTTATCTTTATGACTGGGGCATTTGCGGGAATGGTGTTGGCGCTTCAGTTGTTTCACACGCTGAGGAAGTTTGGGGCGGTGTCTTTGCTTGGTCCGGGGATTGCCCTGAGCCTGATACGGGAGCTTGGTCCGGTGCTTGCCGCCTTGATGGTGACTGGACGGGCGGGGTCGGCGTTGACGGCGGAGCTTGGTATCATGCGCATATCGGAGCAGATCGACTGTCTCTACGTGATGGCGTTAAACCCGTACAAGTACGTCATTGTACCGAACTTTATAGCGGCCCTCATAGCGTTTCCGCTTTTGACGGCTATCTTTGATGTCGTTGGCATATTTGGTGGTTATTTGGTGGGGGTTGAGCTCTTGGGGATTGGTTCGGGGGTGTATTTTGACGAAATGAGGAACCACATGGGGATGGACGACATCATGATAGGGTTTTATAAGTCGCTGGTGTTTGCCGTTATCGTGACGTGGGTGTGTTGTTACAAGGGGTTTTACGTGGGATACGGAAACTCCGGCCACGGTGCCAGGGCGGTGAGCAAGGCCACGACCGATGCGGTTGTGCAGTCCTCGGTGCTGGTGCTCGTGTGGGACTACCTGTTGGGATCGTTTTTTATATAGCGATGATCCCTGCAACTGTAAGGAGCTAAAAGTGATCCCTGCGACTGTAAGGAGCGAAAAGTGATCATAATAACCGACGTTCACAAGGTCTTTGAGGGGCAGGAGGTACTTCGAGGCGTGAATCTGACCATCCACGGGGGTGAGCTGATCGCCATCATTGGTAAGAGCGGCGGGGGCAAGAGTGTCCTGCTCAAGAGCATCATAGGGTTGCAGAGTCCCGATACCGGCAGTATCTCCTTTGACGGTCTGGATATAACGAGGGTCAATCAGCAGCAGTTGAATAAGGTACGTGAGCGTTTTGGGGTGTTGTTTCAGAGTGGGGCGTTGTTTGATTCCTTCACGGTGTATGACAACATAGCGTTTCCGTTGAGGGAGCGTTACGGTCTACCCGAGGCAGAGATCAAGGCTCGGGTCTATGACGCCCTTGGCGAGGTTGGCCTCAAGGACGTTGACAACAAGTACCCCGCGGAGTTAAGCGGCGGGATGAAGAAGCGAGCCGCCCTTGCGCGCGCCCTTGTGACGAGGCCGGAGATCGTCTTTTTCGATGAGCCGACGACTGGTCTTGACCCCGTCCTGAAGAACTCGATCCACAAGCTGATAAAGCAGTGTCACCAGAACATCGGTTTTACGGGGATAATCATAAGTCACGAGATACCGGACATCTTTTACGTGGCCGACCGCGTGGCGATGCTCCACGATGGCGTGATCGTCCAGGATGGTACTCCCTCGGAGATCATAAACTCACAACTGCCATCGGTGAGGGCGTTCGTTCATGCAGGGAACTATGAGGTTGCGCCGAGTGGCGGTGGGGAGTAGCCGCTGAACTATTACAAAAATATCTTGCTGTCAAAAATCCTGTGATGATATGATTAAGAATGAGACATCAGGATTAAGAATTATGGGGTCAAGGGCACTGGTGCCCTTGCAGGGGGTTCTAAAGGGGGGCGGAGCCGCCCCTTTCTTTCTTCTCTTCTGGTAGGGCAGGTACTTATCACAGAAATATTTACAGTAAGAAAAATATTGTTCTTTGTCAAATGCGATTGTCCTGGCATCCCCAACTGTTATTTAAAGACCCACACCTTATAGCCGATGAAATTCCATAGCAGCCCCGAGGCTGTTCCACATAACGCCGCGATGTTGACCATTACCTGAGCGTGGATATTAATATAATTGGCCACCAGAGGGCTCTTTGCCAGCGTAACAGCAAGGGTTGCCACTGTAACGTTTAAGGCCATGCCTATTGCACTGACAACAATAAACTGCGCGAGCTTTTTTCTGCCCTCACCGGTTGACCTATCCTCAAATGTCCAACGCTTGTTGAAGTAGTAACTAAAAAACACGGCAACCATAAATGATGCTCCCTTCTGAAGGGCAAAAGGCAATCCATGTCTGACCCCCGTTAGCAGCGTCTCGGCATTGAGGACAACGAGGTCAACGAGCGTGTTTAACACCCCGATGATTGCAAAACGCATAAACTGCCTCATTGGCAGGCGTCCGAGACCAGAGGGCATCAGGCGTCCAGCCCCGCGACTGTAAGGAGCGATTCTGATTCAATGGCCATTGCGATGGCCTCAACCATGCTGCCGCAGTTGGCGATCCCCCTCCATGCGATGTCAAATGCGGTGCCGTGGTCTGGGGATGTGCGCACAAAGGGCAGTCCGATGGTTATGTTGACGCCCGTGTCAAAGGCGATCATCTTCAACGGTATCAGGCCCTGGTCGTGGTACATGCACACGATGATATCGAGCTCACCCTTGTACGCCCTGTGAAAGACGGTATCGGGTGGATAGGGACCGGTAACGGCGATTGCCTCTGCCTGAGCCTGTCTTATTGCCGGCAAGATGTATCTGTCCTCCTCCATGCCGAGGATGCCGGCCTCGCCGGCGTGGGGATTGAGACCGGCCACCGCTATCCGTGGATTAGCGAGCTTAAACATCGCGGCTGCCTTAGAGGCCAGTCTGATCGTCTTTAAGACCCTCTGGGTGGTTATCAGCGAGGGCACGTCCTTAAGCGGTACATGGATCGTGACGAGTATCACCCGCAATGGCCCACCGCAGAGCATCATCGCGTATTGCTCGGTAGAGGTCAGGTGCGCCAGCATCTCCGTATGGCCGCTGAAGTCAACTCCGGCGAGCCTTAAGGCCTCCTTGGATATAGGCGCCGTAACCAGAGCGTGGGCATCCCCCTTTAGCAGTATCTCTACCGCCCTCTTGATATAGGCAGCGCTCGCCCTACCACCCTGAGCGGTCGGCGCCGAGACAACGTCCGTGTCAAGCTCGTTTAGAGGCAGCACGTTTACAACGTTTCGTTGGAAGTCCGCCTCGTTGACCGAGGCGATCTCGTTGAGGGTCAGTTTCAGGCCAAGGAGGTCAAGCGCCCTCCTTACAACGGTCGTGTCGCCTACAAAGACGATTTGCCGATCCGCAAACCGCCCATGTGCCTTAATGGCCACCTCCGGGCCAACCCCACCTGGGTCGCCCAATGTTATAAGGACAATTTTATCTCTCATCTAAAAAAAAGAGAAGAAAGTAAGGAGGGCGGCGGAGCTTCTTTTCCGCTCCAGGTCGCACCTGGCCCTCCTTAGACCTCCCCTGCAAGGGGACAAGTCCCCTTGACCCCATAATGGGTGATGCGTAAGTTGAGGCACTGTCTTTCATCGTTTTGTCTAATGTTTGTTGGGGTGAGTACTCCGGAAAACCGCTTCAAAGCTGGGGTGCCGTTTCAAACATTAGACAAAATGACTCCTTTTGTCTAATGTTGGGCTAAGAGGATTTATTTGTTTTTGTCCATGCCTTATTTGCATTTCTAAATATCTTATTCATTTTAAGTACATCTGTTCTAAACTCTTCGCAAATCCATCCGATAAGTTTTTTGTTGTCTATTCCAAAAGTTTCATCTCTAATATCTTATCGTATTTTAGATAGAGAAATTTCTGTTAATTTAACATCATTTTTAGAGCGGTCTGATGTTTTGTGGAGGGGATAAAGCATAACTAAAAAAACTTCAATTGTGTCTGAAAATGTGTATTCTTCTTTGTTTTTTCCATAGGCTTTGTTTTTGCTTTTTTTATTAAACTGTTTTACTCCTTCCAATTTATATCCAAGTAAATACTTTATGCACTTATTAAATTCGTTATTTAGTTTTAAATTCATGAATTCCTGATTTTTTACTTCATAAACTGCAATAATTTCTTTTTTATCATTTACAACACAAAAATCAAAAGTAGAACGGGTGCCTTGTAAATTTTTAGGTCGAATATCCGATACTATTTGATATTCAAGATATCTTTTTTCTAACCACTCCTTTACTAACAATTCCCCAAGAAAACCTCTAACTGCCGCATTTCTATCTGGCACTGACTGTCCCTCTTACTCTGAATTTTGATTATTGTATCACATTAATAAAGTTTTGGTCACCATGATTTTTTTTACATAACATTCAGTAAAAAACGATTTTGAATAGTAATGGTGCAAAAATAGCCAACAATAGACAAATAGGATTCTTTTGTCTAATGTTATTGAATCCTAACGCCCACAGTTTATTGTGGCACTGCCCATCGCCTACCCGTATGATGCTAAAACCTTCTTTTATTGACAGCATCTATCATGCTAACGGGATCATTAATACTTTGTCAAGAGAAATTTTCTTCACATCCCCGTGTGCATAAATCCCACCCACGCCCCAACTCAAATACCAGCCTACGCAAGATGGGGTCAAGGGGACTGGTCCCCTTGCAGGATAGGGGTCTAAGGGGGAAGGACAGAGTCCTTCCCCCTTTTTTTTTATAGATTTAAGATCAGCAGAAACAGCAGTTCGTTTAGTTCTATCAATGCCCCCAGGACGTCTCCATTTAATCCGCCAAGCAGTCTCTGAAAGGACATAACGCACAGGTGAGTGAAGGCGTAACATGCAAGCAGAGACAACAGGTATCGAACGTCAAAGGCGGCCATGATCGATATTGCCAACATGAGAGACGATAGAAATATCGAGGGCGTTGTGTTTTCAATGAACAACCTGCCAAGGCCTTCCTTCATGGCGCTCTTGCCAGCGAACATGGCATAGACGCAACACGAACGCCCAACCACCGGAAACAACACCAGCGGATAGGCATTGACTGCCAGGGGGGCTTTCAGCAGCAGATATCTCAGGATTATGCAAAACACGATGGCAGCCACGCCAAAGGGACCAACCGTGGGGCTTTTCATTATGTTGAGTTTTTCGGCTATTGTTTTTCTGGCCGCTATAGCATCAAACGTGTCGGCAATGGCATCCAGGTGCAAGCCGCCTGTAATTATCGCCAGGAGCATAACGATCAAGAGGCGCGAGACATCTACGGGCAGATACCTGCCGGTTAGCCGCCAACACCCCCACAGACAGCCCCCGATCAACAACCCGACAAGCGGGAAGGACGCAGCGCTCCTGGCAACGTCCCTTTCACCGAGGACCTCAAAGCGGCCCGGTAACGGCAGTATCGTAAGAAACCTTACGGCAAAGCTAAACGACGCCCTAAGAGTTCTCAGAATCGCTTACGCCCGCCTGCTCAAAGGTAGCCATTTCGTTGTATATCTTGATAGCGGCATCGAGGATCGTCATGGCCAGGGCAGCGCCCGTACCCTCACCCAGACGCAGGTCAAGGTCGAGCATCGGGGTAGAGTCCATGAACTCCAGGATGGCCTTATGCCCGACCTCCTGGGACATGTGCGCAAAGAACATGTAATCCCTCACGCTGTTGTCCATGCAGTAGGCAATCAACGCCCCCACACTGGATATAAAGCCATCAACGACAATGGGCAGAGACCTCTGTGCAGCCCCCAGGACCATGCCGGCGATGGCGGCTATTTCTGCCCCGCCCACCTTTGCAAGGACGTCTATGGGGTCGGCCTTGTCCGGGGCGTTTAGGCTAATGGCACGCTCTATGATGCCTATCTTTCTCTTGTGGGCATCGACGTCAATACCGGTGCCCTTGCCCGTGACATCGGCGACGGACTTTGACGTAATGACGGATGTTATCGCGGAGGAGGCAGTGGTGTTGGCTATGCCCATCTCTCCGGTGGCAAACATAGCAAAGCCCATATCGGCGTACTGACCAACCAGTTCTCTGCCAACCTCTATGCACTGCAGGGCTTGATCGCGTGTCATGGCTGGTCCTTTTGCCATATTCTGGGTACCGTGGACGACCTTCTTGTGAATCAACCCCCTTAAGTCGTTAAAGTCGTAATTCACGCCGATGTCTATGACTACGACCTCGGCCCCAGCATGTCGGGCGAGGACGTTTATCCCGGCCCCACCGGCCAGGAAGTTAAAGACCATCTGCGGTGTGACCTCCGCCGGAAAGGCCGATACTCCCTCCGCTGCCACGCCATGGTCGGCGGCAAAGACAAAGACCACCTTCTTTGGGATCGCCAGTGTCAGCGTCTCATAGATGGCGGCAAGACGACTGGCATACTGTTCAAGCCTTCCGAGGCTCCCCCTTGGCTTTGTGAGGTTGTCAAGGCGTCTCTGCGCCAGCTCAAGATACTTTTTGTTCATAGGTCTCCTTTGTTTTGTTTTGACTAATAACAGAACATGTTGTTATTTATTATTGTAACATGAGAATTAAAAGTAACCTCTTTTGAGTATTTCATCCTCATTGCTGTCTTTGATAACACCTTCAATATGCGATATTAATCTATCAAATGTTTCCTCTGAAAAAGGATTTGTTTTAAGATAGTTAATAAAATAATCTCTTTGCTGTTGTCTCTTCTCGTATGTGTTGAAATCCTGCCGAATATTTGATGATATTCGTTTGGCCTTGCGGAGTATTATAATTTCATCAATTGCGGTTGTATTACTACTAATTGGTGTCATATCAAGCCATTCACACAAGAGGAAATATTTTGCAGATGGGACAATCATTTTGACATCTAAAGCAGTAGCAGCAGCCTCCTGAAACATAGTTTTATCAAGATTTGTTTTACATTCAGCAACAATGTAAGCGATATTTGTCTTTGTTGTTATATCCTTTTCAAATTCTGAGTTATATGAGGAACGAATATAGAGATTTCTACAGATTGCAAAATCCTGATCTTTTTCCCTAACTTTCATCCCACCACCTTGTTGAGGATGTATAAGGCTCGATTCAAATCTAATCCCAGAAAAACAAGTAGCAGGGCCAATAGAGATATCAAGGTTATTTAGACTCTTTTTTAGCAGTGTGTTTATGATAATAGGGAGAAATTCTTCTATTATAGTATTGTCTATTTTGAGCTGCCCTTTTTGTCTGTAAAGAAAATTATTTGTGCTATCATAAATTAACTCAATATCTATAAACAGCTTATATTCACTTAAAAGTTTAAGCATTTGTGCTATAACATTTTCTTTTGTACCTTTTATTGACTTAAGACTTTTTAACCATTCGTTATATCTCTCGATTGCATTTTCAACACGAGTCTTATCATCAATAGGTAAGTTTTGATTTTCCAAAAGGGCAAGTAATTTATCACCGTGGGGAGACGGAAAATCTTTCATTTGTCTTCACTCCTTCTCTTAATTCAGTTATATCAAGATATGGTGATGGCTTAATTTCTTCAATGTGTTGTAATGCTTGTTTTATCTCGTTTCTTGGTTCGTCATGGTTTATTAAATACGCTGATTCAAGTACCTCTTGAGCAACAGTCCTTGCTTGTTCTATAAATGTTAAAGATTCAGTTTTTTTCTTTGGTACAAAGTGAAGAATATCTTCATAGATATCTTGTCCAAAACGATTACGAAACACTCTTTCTTGTCTGAGGATTAAATTAAAACCTAATGCCCTATGCGCCACTTCACCTACAATTTCCCCATTATAAAATGCTATTCCCCGTATTTGTGATTCTCTGCCTATAACAAAGATTACCCTTGCATTTGAAGTACAAACCCTTAGTAATTCGTTAAATGTTTGTGCCATATCAAGACAATATTGTATTACAGTCAGGAACCTGTTACCTCTGTGCTTTCTATTAGCGCCTATTTCAGATTTAGCTACTTTGAGCAAATCCCAATTAAGCAACTCTGCTGATTCTCTGTATTGTTGATGATAGTTAAAAACATTAATATAAGGAGGAGATGTTATTACAAGGTCTACATAAGAGTTACTTAAAGGTGTTTTTCGAGCATCTGCATGATAGGCTGATACCTTACCCTCAGAAAACGGTAATCCATTAATAAGTAGAAATAACTTATTCCATGCCTTAAAAACAGATTCAACGGTTTTATTTTTCTTAAAAAAATCCAACAAAATAACAAATGCTTCAAATATTTGAGTTCGCTCGTTATCCTTAATGTTATTAAGTATTTCAAGAGTTTTCTTTTTCACTGCATCATCACAATTTTCCTCCATCAGAGGTCTAAGAAAACCATTGCCATCGTATGCCCTATTCAATAGATCAGTAATATCGGACAAATACTGTTTCCGTAGGTTTAAAGGGACATTAATATAGTGATAAAGCCTTGACAGCAAAAAGGCAGACGGATTTATCTCAGTACCTACAGCACTGATCCCTGCCAAACCAGCCTCATAAATGGTTGTACCGCTACCTAAGAATGGATCGAATATAATTGTTTTATTGTCAGCATAATTCTTGATTAACACATTAACTAATTGAGGTGAGAACTGCCCCGTCCATTTTAGCGGATTACTTCTAACCTTAGTTTTAATGTCAAGTTCAGACTGTCTTATCTCTGATTTGTCTATAGGTAAGTTTACGAAAAGACCATTCAAATGATATCTCTTCGCAATACGGTTGATTGAAATATTAACTGTATCCATCTAATATACTAACTTATTTATCACTTAAGCCGCAATGGCATCCCGCTTACGATTAAATACGCCTCATCGCACACCTCTGCCACCATCTGATTGAGCAACCCAGCGTGGTCACGAAAACGCCTCGAAAGCGCCCCATCAGGCACTATGCCCATCCCAACCTCATTGGACACTATCAGGATATCAACGTCACCCCTTACCTGCCTCAACCTCTCCGCAAGCCTGACAATCCCCCCCTCAACAAGACGATCCTCCCATGCAAGCACCACATTCGTAAGCCATATCGTCAGACAATCTATGACTATAACCTCATACCTATCCTTAAGCCGCTCAATGACACCAACAAGGTCAAGAGGCTCTTCTACGGTATCCCACTGCCCGCCACGCTCCCTCTTGTGCGCCAATATCCGTGCCCTCATCTCGTCGTCTATAGGCATAGCCGTCGCAACAAAAACCTTCCGACCCTCTAACGACTCCGCCCTACGCCTGGCAAAGGTACTCTTGCCACTTCGCGAGCCACCCGTTACGAAGATAGTAGTAGGATTGAGCATTAAGGGGTCAAGGGGACTGGTCCCCTTGCAGGGGGGGTCGAGGGGGGGGCGGAGCCGCCCCCCTTTTTTTCTTTCTTCTTCTTTTCTTCATACCCC
>JADFXD010000090.1 GCA_015233725.1 Nitrospirota bacterium
TCCCCTTGCAGGGGGTTCTAAAGGGGCCAGGAGCGTCCTGGAGCGACAAAGAAGCGGAGCCGCCCCTTTTTTTTCTTTCTTTTCTTTTCTTTTCTTTCTTTTGTGGGGATTCTGAGAATAGATATTGACATTAGGGATTAATTGTTTTATATTAGGTTATGATTCATGAGGGGATTGTAGACAGAGTCAATTAAAGGTTAACTAGAGCAAAAAAGTTATGTTGAGGTATAGATGATGTTTGAAAAGTTTACAGAGAGAGGCAGGAAGATAATAATATACGCCAAGGAAGAGGCCGAGAACAGGCAAAATGACTATCTTGGCACCGAGCATTTGTTGCTGGCCCTGTTGAGGGACAAGGAGGGCTTGCCTGTTACCATATTGAGAAAGATGGGTTTGTCCACCGAGGATATCAGGGTCGAGGTGGAGAGGAACCTTCCTGGGGGGAGCAATCTGCTTACCTTTGGGGAGATACCATTTACGCCGCGGGCAAAGAAGGTCCTGGAGTTGTCGGTGGAGGAGGCTCGTCTCTTGGGGCATAACTACATAGGCAGTGAACACCTCTTACTGGGGCTGATCCGTGAGGACGAGGGGATCGGGGGAAAGATTCTAAGAAACCTGGGGGCAAACCTCCTGGGGGCAAGGCAGTTGACGATAAATCTCTCCATGCGGGCACAGACCTTTACAAAGGCAAAGAAGACCTCCACCCCGGCCCTTAACGAGTTTGGCAGGGACCTGACCTCAATGGCTCAGGATGGACAACTCGACCCGGTGATCGGTCGCGAGGATGAGATAGAGAGGATCCTCCAGATTCTTGGCCGGAGGATGAAGAATAATCCCGTTGTCATTGGCGACCCCGGCGTGGGTAAGACCGCCATCGTGGAGGGGCTTGCCCAGAAGATAAACAGCTCCGATGTGCCGGAGAACCTCGTTGGAAAACGGATCGTCTCCCTTGACCTTGGAGCACTCATAGCGGGCACAAAGTACAGGGGGCAGTTTGAGGAGCGTCTGAAGGTCATCATGAAGGAGATCAAGCAGTCGGACAACGTCATTCTCTTTATTGACGAGCTGCATACCCTCATTGGCGCCGGCGCGGCGGAGGGCTCGGTTGATGCCTCAAGTATGCTCAAGCCCGCCCTGTCTCGCGGGGAGATACAGTGTATCGGAGCGACGACGCTCAACGAATTCAGGAAATACATAGAAAAGGATGGCGCCCTTGAGAGGCGCTTTCAACCCATATACGTACAGCCGCCAAGCATAGAGGACACGGTCAGGATACTCAACGGCCTGAAGAACAAGTACGAAACCCACCACGGCATTAAAATAACCAACGAGGCCGTTGAGTCGGCAGCCAGGCTCTCCGACCGTTACATCTCCGACAGAAACCTCCCCGATAAGGCCATCGATGTCATCGACGAGACCGGTTCGAGGATAAAGCTCAAGCGATTTACCCCCCCGATGGAGCTAAAGGACATCGAGAGGGACCTGGCACGGCTGTACAAGGAAAAAACCCTCCACATCCGCCTCAACGACATAGAAAAGGCGGCCTCCGTCAGGGGCGAGGAAGAGAAACTAAAGAGGCTCTTTGACGCAATCCAGAACAAGTGGCAGGAAAACCTCAACAAGGAAACACCGCTCGTCAAAGAGGACGATATCACCTATACGGTGTCCAAGATGACTGGCATCCCGCTGTACAAGCTGGAGGAGAAGGAGACCGAGCGTCTGCTGCACATGGAGGACGAGCTACACAAGAGGATTATCGGTCAGGTGGAGGCCATAGATTGCGTAAGCCGTGCCATCAAGCGCTCGCGAGCCGGCATCAAGAGCAGGACCAAGCCCATCGGTTCGTTCTTCTTCCTGGGCCCCACGGGGGTGGGCAAGACGGAGTTGGCCAAGGCCCTTGCAAACTTCCTCTTTAACGATGACAAGTCCCTTATCAAGATAGACATGTCGGAGTTCATGGAGCGCTTTAACGTCTCCAAGTTGACAGGGGCCCCGCCAGGGTACATCGGCTATGATGATGGCGGGCAGTTGACGGAGCGGATCAGGAAGAGGCCTTACTCGGTTGTGTTGTTTGACGAGATAGAAAAGGCGCATCCTGATGTCTTTAACATCCTGCTGCAGATACTCGATGAGGGGGTGCTCACGGACAGCCTCGGCAGAAAGGTTGACTTTAAAAACACGGTCATCGTAATGACCTCAAACCTTGGGGCAAGGATCATCGAAAAGGCCACGCCTCTGGGATTTCACAGGAAGGACGCCTCAGACCTGTATTCAAAGATAAAGGCTAACGTCCTTGACGAGCTAAAAAAGACGTTTAATCCCGAGTTCCTTAACAGGGTGGACGACATCGTGGTGTTTCAGCCCCTGGGTAAGGACGAGCTATACAGCATCATCGATCTCCTGGTAGAGCAGACAAACAGGCAACTGCTGCAACAGGACATACTAATAGAGCTTGATCATGAGGTCAAGGAGTGGTTGATCGCAAAGTACTATCAACCGGCCTATGGGGCCAGACCGATGAGGCGTGCCATTGAGAAGGAGATCGAGGACCAGTTGTCAGAGGAACTGATAAAGGGGCGGTTTAAGGGCGTAAACAGGATAAGGATATCCCTGCAGGACAACGCCCTTGTCTTTAATGAATCAGAAGAGATAGAGCAATACGCATCGATGAGTGTGTATGACGAATATCAGACGATAGGCAAATGAAGGCAACTATACTTGGCATAATGTTGATACTGGCTGCGCTGGTTGTACAGAATGGATATAAGAGTGGACAGACAAGGCAGGCCAGTCGTGCCGTAGAGGGGCTGAATGCCCCTGCCTTTACGCTCAAGGACGACAAGGGCAACACCTTGACCCTGGAGAGCATAAAGGGCAAGGCCGTATTACTTAACTTCTGGGCAACCTGGTGTACGGCCTGCGCTGAGGAGATTCCGTCATTACAGAGGCTCTACAACGAACAGAGAAATAATCCTGATTTCAAGATGATCACGGTCTTGTTCAGGGACTCACTCAACAATGCCGCCTCGTTTATGAAGGACGGCAAGTACGACTTCCCTGTGCTGCAGGACCCTGATCACAAGAGCGCCAAGGCCTATGGCCTGACGGGTGTGCCGGAGACATTCCTGATAGACAGGCGTGGGATTGTAGTCAAGCGTATCCTTGGACCAATAGAGTGGGACTCGAAGTTGGCCAAGGACATGATAGGCAAGCTCAACACAAAGTAGCCCTGGTAATTCCGTTACAGGTGGCAATTGCAAGGGATATTGGTGAGGAAGCCGTCTTGTTTTGCGGGCTGTTGTACTCTGACGTTGGGGTCAGCGACGTTGCGATAGCGGCGGTGGCTGATGCCTTTGGGGCGGTTGCGCTACGGTCGGGGCAATTTCAGTGGGGTTACTACCAGCACTACGCAGACGAGCTGGGGGTGCCGATCTACAGGCGGTTTGTTGTCATTGAGGGGTTGTTTGACTCCGGGGCGATTGCCGATGTCAAGCGCAGGACAAACGAAATCGAAGACAGCCTCCGCGAGGGTGGTTCTATATCTGGCAGGCGGAGGGTCAACATAGACCCGGGCTATATAACGCTGGCGAAGGTCGTCCTGGCGTCAACCAAGAACTATTCACACAGGGTTTATCTCAGAGACGGCATCTACGCCGAGGTCACGTTGATCTACAACAAGGGTAACGGCCTCTACATGCCGCACCTGTTTACGTATCACGACTACAAAGAACCCGCCACCAACGATTTCCTACTCCAATCTAGAGATGCCCTCAATAAGGCGGTAAAAGAAAAAAGGGGGGCGGCTCCGCCCCCCCCTCGACCTTAATTGCTGTCATCCCTGCCGTACCATTGACATACTCGTCATGGTATGGTACACTAAAGATATCAAGTATCAAGGGGCCCGCCTGTAATGGTAGGACGCTCCAGCGGGGCAGAGTCGGCTGTCTTGGCGTTGGCACCAGAAGCATATAGCGTCTTACTCTCCTTGATTTCCTTGATAAGAGCATTTAACCCTCTGCGATATGAACTTATTACTATTTCCTTGCCTTCTCGTTCAATAGTGACAGACATGAAATTAGTCTGTTTGTTCTTGTCAAGAAATGATTTTATGAATATGTACTTTGTGTTTCTTTCGGCACCTTCTTCAGGACTGTCTTTCTCTATCACATACAACGGTTCAGATAGGGTGGGCTTTATCAAGGCAAAATACTGTCCTCTCTCTTTGGTTAGCAGTTTGTTGTATTGGTTTTCCCCCATCTTCACTTGACCAATGGGTGTGTCAACCGTCAAATTCTCTCCGAACTCTGCTTTGTAGTTCTCCGGTGTTAGTTCAAGAGACAGAAAGGGGGCTGCTTTGTCTTTCAACGTTTTTGCAATCACATCTTTATCATACCTGCGATTGGGCGATTCACTCCTTACGGTCGCAGGGGAATCCATAAGGTCAAAAGTATAGTTACCATAAAATATAAATAAGATATTACTGTAGCACGTTCCACACTCATTTGGCAACTGCCGTGAGCCTTGTTGCCCCCTGTTGCCTCAGGAAAAAATCTGAGACTGGTCCAAGATGCGACAATAAAACGGTCTGTAGAGGTGACATCGATACAGACAAGATCATCAGGGAAGCTCTAAGGTTCCGTTGTGTTTTATTTTTAAGTGTGGATTCCACGCAATTTCCCAGAGATTTCCATCGGGGTCAGAAAAATAACCGCTATGCCCACCCCAGAATGCATCTTGAGCAGGTTTGATGATTTTCCCGCCTGCTGCTTCGACAAAGCCCAGTATTTGGGCTACATCCTCTTTGCTACGTACGTTTTGCGCAAGAGTGAAACCGCTAAACCCGCTGCCTTTAGCTTCGACCATAGCATCTTCGGCAAGCAACTCGCGCGGGTAAAAAGCCAGGACAACACCTCCGGCCTGGAAAAAAACGATATCGTCCTGACTTGCAGACGAAGCCACCCATCCCAAAGCCTCGTAAAACGCTCGCGCCACGCTGAGATCGCTCACACCGAGGGTAACGATATTCAGGCGTTGTTCCATCAAACACGTCTTGCTTATACTTCTTTCCATCTGATTATCTCCTTATTCTTAAATTCACACTTTAATACGCATATATACTAACCTTATGAACTCAAAAATCACCTGTATACCGATGTAATCTTACATCGTCAGCTCATCCCAAACGTCTCGTCTTTTCTTAGGTTGGGGGAGGGTTTACCGATCAGATAGCCCTGGGCATAATCGACCCCGTACTGCCTGAGCAGGTTCATCGTCTCCATGTCCTCGACGAACTCGGCGACGGTCTTTATACCCATCCCGCCGGACATGTCCCTGATGGCCCTTACGATGTGCTGGTTTTCATCACTGGTTGGTAGATTCGTGATAAACGAGCCATCGATCTTTATATAATCCACCTCCATGTCCTTGAGGTACTTAAAGGACGTAAAGCCCACCCCAAAGTCATCAAGAGATATCCGACACCCAAGCTCCTTCAACGCCCTGATTGACGTGAGGGCCTTGGTAAGGTCGCCGATGGCAGCCGTTTCGGTGACCTCAAAGATCAGGCGGGTGGGATCGACCCTGGTCTCTTCTATCCGTTGCCTGATAAACTGCAGGAGCTGTTCATCGCCCAGGTCCTTACCAGAGAGGTTCATGCCAAAAGACAGTTGTGGTTGAGCGCTGGCAATCCGGGCTTGAGTAATGAGGGTCTTGTCTATAATCATCCTGTCGATGGAATTGATAAAGCCGTACTTCTCCGCCGTATATAGAAATGACACGGGATATATGACCGTTGCCTCATCAACCTGCATCCTGGCAAGGGCCTCGTAGTGTGATATCCTGTGTGTCCTGATGTCGAGTATGGGTTGAAACCAGGGGACAAAGCGGTTGTTTTCAAGCGCCCATTTGATCTGTTCTCGCTCTTTGAAACGCAACTGGATGTCTTCCAGGTAGCGGTCCTCGGAGCTGTAGAGGTGAGAGCGATTTTGGCCGAGCTCCTTGGCGCGGTAGATGGCGGCATTGCCGCGGGTCATCAGTTCACGGGTGGATGCCCCGTGCTCGGGGTAGGTGACGATCCCGACGCTGGCCGAGGTGCGTATGAGGCTCTCGGAGAGGCGCATCGCCTCTATACGCTTGCGTATGGCCTCTGCCTGGGCTGCCACCTCGTTGGCGTCTACACCTGGCAGGAAGATGGCAAACTCATCCCCGCCGATGCGGCCAACGATGACCGTACTATTATCGGTCTTTGGGGCGGTCTTTGGGGCGGTCTTTGGGGCGGTCTTTGGGGCAGCGCCATGAACAACGGTGCGCGTAAGCATCTCGGCAATGCTGGCGAGAAGCTCATCTCCCACAAGGTAGCCATAGGTGTCGTTGATGAGCTTAAAGGCATCCAGGTTGATAACCAACAGGGCGCCCCTTGAGTCCTTGCCAACCTCGCCGGCAATCCACTGATCCAGGCGTTGCATAAAGCTGTTACGGTTTAGGAGCCTCGTTGTCCTGTCGTAGGAGTAGATATAATTGATGGTCTCCCTTGCCTTCATCTTATCCGTGATATCTTCCTGGATTGCCATATAGTTGGTAATCTCCCCTGCGTCATTTTTGATCACGGAGACAAGGCCGTTGATCCAGAAGAACTCACCATCTTTCTTCCTGTTTTTGAAGATGCCTCGCCATGTCTTTCCGACAGAGATCGTGTTCCACAGCCCCTCGTACTGCTCCTGCGTGGTCTGCCCTGATGACAGCATATGGGGTGTCGTGCCTATGATATCGGCCTTTGTGTAGCCAGTTATATGTTCAAAGGTCTTGTTTACGTATTGTATCCTGGCGTTTTTATCGGTGATATATATGATATTAATGCTTTCCTCAATGACCGCGTAGAGTGTCTTTCTCTCTGCCTCGGCGATCTTGATCCTTGTGATGTCAAGATAAGAGACTACCGCACCGCCGTCTTCTCTATCCAGGGCAACCACCTGCAGGAGAAAGCATGTGTTGTCGTTGCACAGGCATTCAAACTCAAACCGGTCTGTCTTACCATCCAGCACTGCCTCAACCCCCTTGCTGATGGTCATGCCGTGGTGCGTGCAACGTCCCTCGATGGTCGAACATTTATCGATATAGTTGGCCCCCGTGGTGATACTCAACAGACAGGATCGGTCATGCCGTGAGGCATACTCCATCCAGGACCTGTTGACACTGACAACAACGCCGTCACGGTCTATTACGGCAACGTTGATGGCAAGACAATCCAGCACCGCCTGTGGCAGTTGCTTAACAATTAGTATGCTCATAAACTTACCCCCTTAGAAAAAAAAAGAAAAAAAAGGGGCGGCGGAGCTTCTTTGTCGCTCAAGGCACGCTCCTGGCCCCCTTTAGAACCCCCTACCCCATAATCCTCAATCCTGGCAAATTACTTATCCGGAAGTTTTCATTTTCGTTTAGCCAGTTTTTTAAGTTCGGCGTTGACGCTATCGGCGGAGAGATAACCATATCCGGCGCAGCCCAGCATAAACAAGAGGTCTTCGAGGTCGTTGTTGTTCCATACGGGTTGACCCCGCCTGGTGAGCTTATCGATGTATGGGGTGTGGTTGGTCAGGAATATATCCAGGTATGCGTTGGCGGCAGGGTTCCAATCCTTACCTGGCTTGGCATTAAGCTCCCAGTCGAGCATCCAGAGCTTGATGCTGCCATCCTCGCCGGCCGATGCCGCTATACGGCCATCCCTGCTCATAACCACAGACTGGATGCCGTGCAGGTGGCCCTTGAATACTCGCACACACAGACCGGATTTGGCGCTCCAGAGGCGGATGGTATTGTCCAGGCTTCCAGAGAGGATGTATGCGTTATCAAAGCTCATGTACACGGAGGTAACCGTCGCGGTGTGTCCATCGAGTGTCTGTATGCACTGTCCTGTGGATATATCCCATATCCTGACGGTCTTGTCCTCGCTGCCTGATACGGCTACTCGTCCATCGTGGCTGAGGTAGACAGACGTGACATTGCCATAGTGTCCTTGAAACGTATTTAAGCTCCTGGTAAACCCTGCTATCTCCCAACGGCTTATCCTGTTATCAGTGCTGGCAGATATGGCAAATCTGCCATCCAGGCCAAGACTAACAGCGTTGACCGCACCCTCATGTCCCTCAAATCTTTTTAATTCCTTACCCGTATTGACATCCCATACCCTTATTGTCCTGTCATCGCCACATGATAGTGCCAGGCGGCCATCATAGCTCATGCTAACCCCCCGGACAGGACCTGTGTGTCCCCTGAACATACGTTTTTCACGCTCCCGCGATGTCTCCCACAACCTGATCGTGGAATCTGCGCTAGCCGACAGGGCAAGCTCGCCATCAGCGCTTAACACCGTACAGAGTACAGGACCGGCATGTGCCTTAAAGGTACGTATACAGTATCCCTGCTCTATATCCCAGAACTTCACTGTCTTATCGGCGCTGGCGGACAAGAGGTACCTGCCCCTGGCATCGATGGAGATAGAGTGTACCGCCTCCTCATGCTCTTTAAACGTAGCCCCCTCCCAGGCCCCATTGAGCCCACTATGGGGGAAACGGGGATAGAGCTCTTTCCATATATTCATTGCCTCAGAGGCACGGCTGTACCCCTTCTGTTGTCGTGCCCTCTGTATGTGGATTGCTACCTTCGTAAAGTCACCTATCGCCTGGGCCTTTTGTGCGCTGGCCAATTCCTTGCCGTAGGTCACCATTGCCGAGAAGGCCGTTTCGCTCTTAAGCACCTGTGACAGCATCATTGGGGCCTGGTAGGGCTGTACGTCACAGTCGATCTGCCAGGTGTGGACGGTACTGTCGTAACTACCCGATATGGCTATCTTGCCATCCATGCTCATATGGACGGAGGATATGCCCTCATTTTCAGATTCAAACGTTCGCAGACACCTTCCCGTTGAGACCTCCCACTGTTTTATGGTCTTATCAGCGCTTGCCGACAGGGCGATCCTTCCCCCCCAGCTTATGACAACCGAGGTCACGACGTCAGCGTGTTCGGAGAAGGTCTTGAGGCAACGTTTGGATGGTATATCCCACAGACGTATCGTCTTATCCGAGCTGCCGGATATCATACTCTCCCCGTCCTGACTGATCGATATGGAGTTGACATCTCCGGTATGTCCCTTAAATATGTGTATACACTTAAGGGTATCGACCTCCCAGAGTTTAATGCAGTTATCCCTGCCGGCGGAGAATACGTGTTTAGCGGTGATGCCTGTTACAACGGCCGCGGTCCCCCCCTTGTGCCCGCCAAAGGAGCGAAAGTAATGACCCGAGGACAGGTCCCACATCATGGCGGTACCGTCCTGGCTGCCTGACAGCGGGTGTCTGGCGTCCTTGTCTATGTGTACGCTCAGTATCCCGGCGTTGTGTCCCTTCAGCGTATGGAGACAGTAACCCGTGGAGGCATCCCACACACGCACGGTCTTATCTGCCCCTCCAGAGATGACATAACGGCCATCAGGTGTGAGATAGGCCGCGGTCACCGCCCCCATATGGCCAAAGAATATCTGTAGACACTCCCCTGAGCTCGTGTCCCAGAGCCTGAGGGTTGAATCCTGGCTGGCGGAGAGTCCAAGACGACCATCCTTGCTCAGGCATACGCTATTGATAGCGCCATCGTGCTCGGTGAAGGTCTTTAGCAGGCGTTTTGAGTTATCAAGACGTCCCTGGGCCTCTGTATAGGCAGTCCTGACATCGTCTCTTTGCATATAGACGTCGCCAATGTTTGATAACACACGAATGGCAGAGCTACAGTCATCGCGTTCAAGGTGTACCTGGGCGAGCAGGTAACTGCCCCTCCAGTCATCCTTGTGAGACCTCTGCACCTCTTCCATCTCCCTTACGAGGTTATTGTCTGACATCTTGGCATTACGCCACATAAACAGACCAAGGTTATACGTAGACTCAGGGTGATGTGGCTCAAGTTTGACGGCCTCTATCCAGAGTCGTTCTGCCTCCTCATGCCTGCCAAGGTCGAGCAACGATACCGCCCTGTTATTGAGGCTGTCTGCCGTGGCCTTGCCAATTACGGGGGCTGGACGCAGATAGTCCGTACCGGTGACTTCCTTATATACCTCTGTTAAGGTCTGTGCTATATCGGCCATACTGTCTGGCCGTTTATACACGTCTTCCTCAAAGCATCTTTTCAGTAATTTGGCAATCCTGGGAGGCATTGATGGCAGCTCGTCTCTGAGCTTGCCCTCATCCAGATACCAGTTCAGTATCTCTGCGGCGATTGTCCCCGACGGCCAGGTCACCTCTCCAATAAACATGACAAGTATGGATACGGCCCACGACCATATATCGGTCTTGATGGTCAATCGATCACGGTTGGCCTGCTCCGGTGAGCAAAAGGCAGGGGTCATACCACCGCTGCTTGCAACGGAGCTCATTGTAAAGTTGGCATCGATGCCCTCTTCAATGCTGTACATGGCCCTGGCAAGGCCGAAGTCCGTCACCTTTGCAACACCATCCAGGGTCATCATCAGGTTTGCCGGTTTAACGTCCTGATGTATCAGGCCCTTGTCGTGTGCATACTGCAGGCCCCAGGCAAACTGTATGGCGATGTCGATTATCTTATCCAGCTCCGTGAGCTTGCCAGTGGCTATCCAATCGCTCAGACTCCCACCCTCTATGTACTCTGCAAAGACCCGTGGGATGCCATCAATCTCACGCACGTAGTAGCAGCTAACGATATTGGGATGCAAACCGAGGTTTACCCACGTCTCTGCCTCTTGCTGAAAACTGGCGGCTCCGTATGCCTTTTTACGCTCATCTGCTTTTTCAAGCGTGATAACAGCCGATTTTTCAGCCGTGGCGCCGGCAGACTTTTCAAGCGTGGTACCAACAGACTTATCAGTCGAGGTTGCCTTCTTAGGCTTGGCGATCTTGGGACTCTTCACCGCTAAATCCACATTCCAGCCACGATGACGCACCTTGTACACCGTCCCCATGCCACCCTCGCCAAGGATGCCGGTTACCTCGTAGAGGTTCATTATGATATCGCCAGTTACCCACTGCCCTGGCAGTCGCTGGCCACCAACAACACCACCGGCCATAGCGCCTACAGCGCCAACATCGACAACCGTGTCAGTATTTATACGCCTTATTACAAAACTATTACCACACTTCTTACAGCGAGCCTTCTTGCCCACATTTTTAAACGATACATTGTATCTGGTACCACAATGAGTGCATTCTGTCAGGAATGTTGTCTCCATTTATCCTACGATTTTGTAACATTTTCTACATACATTTGTCTATACCTCTTTGCCTGCACCTTCAATTTCTTAGACTTTTATTGTATACTAGTACCATCATGGATAACAAGTCTTACACGCTTGACGCCCTCTATTCTCTGATAGAGAAAAGGAAGGCGATGGGTGAGAAGATCGTATTTACAAACGGTTGTTTTGATATCCTTCACGTAGGACACATCCGGTATCTGTGGCAGGCCAGGTCATTTGGCGACGTGCTTGTTGTCGCCCTCAACTCAGACGCCTCCGTAGGCAGACTAAAGCCCGGCAGACCAATCGTGCCACAGTGGGAACGGGCAGAGGTACTGGGCGCCCTCAGGATGGTTGACTACGTAACAATCTTTGATGAGGATACCCCATATGAGACCATCAAGGCGCTAAAACCCCACGTGCTCGTTAAAGGCGGAGACTGGAAGATACAAGACATCGTCGGGGCAGACCTTGTACCGGAAGTACATAGCGTCACCTACATCAACGGGATGTCAACCACCGCTATTATCAGGAAAATAACAGGAAATCGCCTTGAAGAAAGATAAGATGGCTCAAGGGACTTTTTTGCGGCCGGCCAGGAGCGTGCCTTGAGCGAAAAATAAGCAGGTTGAGACCTCCTGCGACAAGATTACACCTCGCCCCTCCCCTTGTGGGGTGGGTCCAAGAGAGAGAGTTATCCCCTCCATGCCTTACTCAACTTGTCAATCAATCTGTCTGTCTTGTTTATCTTCCTCTCTGTCAGGAAGGCTACCACTATGAATGTTACGAGGAGGGTTACGTCTACTATCCATTTTAATTCCATGTTTGTTTTCCTACAATACTTTAAATAACGTATTGATTCAGTTTCTCATTCTGCTTTTCCAGCCTGGATACATGTCTGAAATGAAGCAGTATCAACAGGATGACAACCACGGGGACAAGTCCTATTTCTTTTACAGCGCTCACTATCTGTATGAAGTCCATAGTTCATCCTGCCAGTTTTCTATAAATCCTTGCTATTGTCCACCTTTGTCTCCAGGCAGTCTCCAAAGACTTCTATGAAAATTTCGGCCAGCGCCTTAGCTGCTTGTTCGTTAAGGCCAGCGTCTTTAAGCCGTTCGTATATCTTCAGCGTGTCTATACTTGTATCCATAATTTTATGATAGCACACATGCAAAAATAAAAACAACCTTAACCGTCCCTCATCTTCCTTAAAGAATCATAATGTAATGTAATCACTGATTTGCTACAGGAATTATGGGGAGCCATTAAAACCAATATATATAGCAGACTTCAATTTGATTAAATACAAAATACATAGCACTTTTAAGGGGTCAAGGGCACTGGTGCCTCTTATTGCCAGTGCGGCTCGCACCTTGCAGGGAGGGTCGAGGGGGGCCAGGAGCGTCCTGGAGCGGTAAAGAAGCAGCGCCGCCCCCCTTTTTTCTTAGCTTGGTTCTTTTAGATGGAAGATTTTTCTTAGTTCGATCCTTTCCCCTGGCGAGGTCATAAGTACGAGGGTATCACCGGGGTTTATAACCTGATGCTCGTGGGGGGTGTATATCCACTTCTCGTGGGTCTTTATAGCCAGGAGCATACAGGTTTCGTAGCGTTTGAGGTTAAGCGAGGAGACCGTCATCGGGGGGATGTCCTCGGGGACGCTGACCTCTTCTATGCGCAGGTTTCTATCCTTGTCCCTGAGCATCG
>JADFXD010000010.1 GCA_015233725.1 Nitrospirota bacterium
CTCATTCTTAATCATATCATCACAGGATTTTTGACAGCAAGAAAACTTTTGTCCAGGTACTTATATAGGGAGGGTGCATCAATTTTTCATGGGTAAGAGTATCAATTACGGCGCGTCAAGGGGGCCGTGCTCCCTTGTGGAGGGGTCTGAGGGGAGGCAAAGCCTCCCCTTCTTTCTTTGACCAAGCTACCCATGACTTTTTGATGCACCCGAAAACAAGTTGAAAAAGACGATAACGGTATGGTAAAGTATAGTAGTGAGATCAAGGAAAAGATATTGTCATGTATACATCACTTGATGAAGCAAAAGTGGAGGTCTGGGAACGATGGAATAATCTGGTGCTAAGAAAGAGGGTGTCAGACTTCTTGGGTGATATGCCCGAAGCTTTTAGGACTGAACCAAGGGCAGTTTTGGATAGGAATATTATAACACCGAATAATGAATTAACTCGCTTTTTAGAGTTAGCAAAACAAGTGCAACTCAAACCTCTTGGTTGGGAATATTTAGATGATAAGTTCTGTACTGCAAGCAAAGATAAGTTAGCTTTAGCAAAGATGCCATTTTTTGACGGAAGAAATAAAAAAGAAGAAACAATTTTACACTACAGAAATATTGTAGATTTCTATGAATGTGATGGGGAACGTATAAGCGCAGTCAATACTCTATGGAGCGAGAAGTTAGTTGACTTCCATCATCGCTTGCTTTCGTCTATGAAATCTTACACCATTGAAGTTTGTGATGCTTCTTCATGGTATTGGTCATATGGAAAAACAGCAGCAGCATATTATACAAGATTCCTTTCTCTTTTTATTTGTAATGGGATATTGTTTGAGAATTTCGTTACCAATGAAGAAGAAGCAAGATTTACATCTAATATCGTGCAACCGTCTCTTAATAAAATAGAATTTTATTTTGGGATAAAACCATTAATTGTCCCTTTAATACCAATAACTGCAATACGGGATAGGTATTGGTATTGTTATCCTGCAAGATTTGAGGAGCTAGTGAAACAACGTACTAATAATGGTGTTTATAAAACGGTGAAATGTTTGAAGTCTGATTTTCCCAGACATAGAAGAAGATATAAGGTGTTTTGTGAACATCGTTGATTTTGTAATTGGACTTGGTGCAGGTGTTTCTGCTAACCTTAATAACTAACTTATTCCCATTAGACAAAATAGCTTCCCATTTACTGAATCGGTTTAACAAAAACACAATTGCAGGCTTTTGGGTTAGTGAATCCAAAGAAGGAGAGTATACTTATCATGAGAGAATAGAAGTTCGTCAAGTACGACATACTATAAAAGGTACTATTACGCTGACAAGATCAGATAAACCCACAGAAATTCAAGAACTTAGAGGTATTTATAAGGATCAGATTCTGACAGCTGAATATTGGTCTACTGAAAAGAACGTAGTTGAAAGAGGCACTCTTACTCTTAAGAGGTGGTCATCTGAACGACTTGTAGGATATTATACATTTTTTTCTGGTGAACCGTTAAGTCTAAAACAGAGTACATATGAATGGAAATACGAAAAGAAGTAGGAATACTATAGCAGGTTTAGATTTGATTAAATACAAAAACACGTAGCACACCAGCGACTGTAAGGAGCGATTTTGATTATAGCACGTCAAGGGGGCTCTTTTTTGGCCGGGGCGGATGATAACATCGTGGTGCCTCACCCCTGCCCTTGCAGGGGGGGCCAGGGTTAAGAAGCGCCGCCCTCTTCTTTCTGTTTTCTCTTCCGGGCTGCCATAACAATCCCTTTTGCCCATTCATCTGAGCCGAGGGCGTGCAGGTGGGTATAGGTGGCGAGGACGTTTTTGTATATTGCGCCATCATATCTCTCGCCATCAGGGCCGTTGACGATCCCTTTACCGCGCCTCATCTTAAACACCGTCCCGAAATGCCCCATGCCTATGACCTTAGAATAGTGAAACTCATGTCCCTTTAGAACTGTCCCTTTGGGGAAATACGGGTTTTCCTCAACCACCTCAACCACGGTGTAACCGTGTGCCGCAGGTGTAGGGTCCATCACGAAATCCATCGGGAAGATACCGGTCATTGGATAAGTCTTATTATTGTAGATGATGCTCCTGCCCAAAAACATGAGGCCGCCACACTCGGCATACACCGGCAGACCAGCCTCGATAAGCCCCCTGAGGTGATCCCTGAAACCGGTGTTTTCAGACAGCAAGATGGCATTTGTCTCTGGGAAGCCACCCCCGATGTACAGGGCATCGATATCAGGCAGGCGGGTTTGAGCAATCGCGCTGAGCTCGATTATGTTTGCCCCACAGCGAACTAATTCCTCGAGGTTTTCGGGATAGTAGAACTGAAAGGCGCTGTCTCTGATTACACCGACGTTGACGGTCAAATCATCGGGTTCGCTGACTACCTCGGGTGTTTGTGTCTGAGGCATGTCGTAGTCAATGGCAGGGGCCTGCCGGGCAATATCGCCTATCACGTTGATGTCAACGCTGGTTCTCAGTAGAGATGCGATGCCATCCAGCACTGCATCGACCTGCCCATGCTCCTGTTGAGTCACCAGTCCCATGTGTCTCTCAGGGACGACTGCATCAGCGCTTTTGGCGATTGTACCAAGCACCGGGACGTCGCAGTAATGCTCGATGGCCTGTCTGATCACGTTTTTGTGTCTGTCGTTGGCGACATAGTTTAGGACTACGCCCCCTATAGACAGGTCAGCGTCAAACTCGCTGATGCCCTTTACTATGACCCCGATTGTCGTGGTCGTCTTGATGCAGTCAACCACTATGACAACCGGTGAAATCGTCAACTTTGCCAGGGCTGCCGTGCTAAAGGTGCCATAGGCATCGACACCGTCAAACAAGCCCCTGTTGCCCTCTATCAGTACGACATCAGCATTTTCAGAGTGCGTGATAAAAGAGTGGAGCAGTCTTTCGTGCGATATTATAAAGGAATCGAGGTTGTAGCATGGGTTTCCCGATGCGGAGGCCAACCAACCGGCATCGATATAATCGGGGCCCTTCTTAAAGGCAACGACGTTTAACCCGGCCTGCCTCCAAAGTCTCAGAAGCCCCAGAGACAGTGTGGTCTTACCACCCCCACCACGCAGCCCAGCGATCACTACCCTCGGTCTATAAAACAACATCCTTCGTAATCACTCACCCCTAAGAAGAAAAGAAAAAAGAAAAGAAGAAGGGGGGCGGCTCCGCCCCCCCCCTCAAACCCCCCCTGCAAGGGGTCGCGGACCCCTTGACCCCTTCTTTTTCGCTGCAGGACGCTCCTGCTTCTTGCGGAGGCTTGACGTCAAGTTGTTACACTATCCTTTAAGGGGTGGTACTTGGGGGGGCATCTTTCTTAAGTTTCTTCTCAATCTTATTCCTATGCTTTTGGGGGGATTTCTATATAGCTTCCGCCAAAATAAGTAAAGATTAGAGTACCGGCGTCCACTAGTTCCCTTAGGGCAGCCTTGACTTCGTCTTTTTCTATCCCTTTGTCGGCAGATACCTTTTTGAGTATGTCGGTTTGCTTGAGTTTTTTCTTACCAGTTGAGGCCTCTACCAGGTCATAAATTACCTTTTTGAGTTCTTCTTTATCCATTTATGGCACCTCTTGTATTCTTAAATATAGAAGAAAGGCAAGGAAGGTGGGAAATCTCCACCTCCCCTACTTTGATCTTCATTGGTTCTTGTCTATGTTGTCCACTTAAAGGCGGCAGTGGTTCTGAATGTCTCACGTGCGAAGGTGAAGTCATCCACGTGCTGAATCTTAAATTCGAGATTGGCTTCCTGGAAGAACTTCTCCCATCCGATCCTTTTTATCCACTCGCCAACTCTCTCGTGTTTCTTGGCGCCTGCGATGTAGGCGTTGAGTATCTGCTTGACAGCATTGGTGACCTCTGGCCATCTGGGTGGATTGTTTGGCAGCCAGGGGATGGCCAGCTTGGAGAACATTGGGGCGCTTCTGAGGTTTGCGACCTTGCCGCCAACGACGATTGCGATGCCGTCATTTATCGGATCGGCTATAGGCATGGCCGGGCACACGGAGTAGCAGTTACCGCAGTACATGCACTTTTCGAGCTTTATCTTGACGCTCTTTTTTGCCGGGTCCGGGCTGATAGCGCTGGTTGGGCATGAGGCTATCGTAGATGGGATTTCGCAGGAGTTCTTGACGTTGGTGTCGTCGATCCTCGGTGGTGTCTTATGCACGCCGACGAGGGCTATATCGGAGCAGTGAACGGCTCCGCACATGTTGACGCAGCAGGCAACGGCTATTCTTACCCTGTTGGCCAGTTGTTTTTCCGTAAAGTACTCGTGTAGCTCGTCCATGATGACCTTCACTAAGCCGGAGGCATCCGTTGCGGCCGAGTGACAGTGTACCCAACCCTGCGTGTGGACAATGTTGCTGATCCCAGGGCCAATACCGCCAATCATAAAGCCCTTGGCCTTTAATTCACTCATCAGGGGAGCGAGCTTGCTCTCCGCATCTACGAAAAATTCCACATTGTTTCTTGTGGTAAAGCGCAGATAGCCGTCGCAGTGCTTTGCTGCTATATCCGCCATTACACGCAGCGTATCTGTTGAGAGGAGCCTTGGCGAGGCCACCCTCACCGTGTATATCTTATCGCCGGTGTCGCTGACGTGAACCATCGAACCCGGGGTGAGTATCTCATGGTACTTCCACTTACCGTAGTTTTTCTTAATCACCGGATGTAAGAACTGTTCGTAATGCGGTGGACCAATATCTGTTTGTCTCTGTGGTAACTCTGACATATTATAAAACCTCCCTATCTAAAAGTTGTTGTGTGATTTATCTAACGATGTCTTCCTCAGACCAGAAGAAGAACGGATCCCTACGCGGCTCTTTAACCATGGCTGGATGTGGTTTAATATCCAGGTCTTTCAGGAAGCGCGGGAAGCCCACTCTCTCGATAAGCTCGCCTATCCTCTCACGGTTCTTTCCGTTTTCATCCCACCATTCCCATATCTTGCCAATCAGCTCATAGAACTCCTCATACGGTGGCTCCATCTTGATAAATGGTACGATTACCCATGACATCAGTGCGCCGGTAACAATGGGGGCCTTGCTGCCCATAAGGAGTGTCGCTCCTCTTTCCTTCCCGGGTCTCAGCGCCTTTGGCATCCTGGCAAGGCAGTGCATACACCTGCTGCAATTGGAGTTGTCTATCACGAGCTGATCGCCGGACATCTTCATACAACCAGTGGGGCACATGCCAATGACCTCAGCCTGTATGTCTATCTTGCCCTTATAGTTTTTTACCTCGGCCTGGTCTATCTGTATGTCACCCTTCCAGGTGCCAATGATAGACATGTCGGCACGCGCTATGGACGCTATACAGTCAACGGCGCATCCAGCGGTCTTGAACTTGAACTTGTAGGGGAATGCAGGTCTGTGCATCTCATCCTGAAAGTGCTGTGTTATGTCGTTGGTGATGGCCATAGTGTCGATATTGGCCCACTCACACCGAGCCTTGCCCACGCAGCAACTGGGCGTTCTCATGGCCGAGCCCGACCCTCCGAGGTCCCAACCCCTTGAGGAAAACTCGGCAAAGATCGACTCCAGATGTTCCGTCTTTGTGCCAAGTAGAACCAGATCGCCCGTGGAACCGTGCATATTGGTCAGGCCGCTTCCGTACTTGTCCCATATGTCGCAGACCTGCCTGATGGCATCGGACGTGTAGAAAAACCCCGATGGACTGTTAATCCTGACCGTGTGGAAATGTGCCACGCCTGGAAACTTCTCAGGGATATCGGAGTATCTGCCGATAACTCCACCTCCATAACCCCTCACGCCTACTATACCGCCGTGTTTCCAGTGAGTCATTCTTTCCTTGTAAGAAAGCTCAACCAGGCCAAGCAAGTCGGCAGCCATGTCTGAGTGCTCCGCAGCCTTTTCAATCTCCGTGACGAAGCTCGGAAAGGCGCCCTTTTTCAGCTCGTCCAGTAACGGTGTTTGGTACTTCTTACTCATGTAATACCTCCTTATTTAAATGTACATAGAGATCCCGCCAAAACCCCATTCCTTCATAGGACATTTTACCTGACTACATATGATGTCCACTTTTAGCAAGTACATATGTTATATACTACTACCTTGTCCATATATTATAATATCCACATGGGATTTTAGCCACATGATTATAACATAGTTTATGAAGATTGTAAAGCTACAATTAAATGGTTTTAAGTCTTTTGGAGACAAGACATCTTTTTCCATGCACCCGGGGGTCACCTGCATAGTTGGACCCAATGGCAGTGGCAAGAGTAACGTCGTGGATGCCTTCAGGTGGGTCCTGGGCGAGCAGAGCGCAAAGACCCTCAGGGGGGATAAGATGGAAGAGGTCATCTTTAATGGCACCTCCGACGTTGCCCCAAAGGGCATGGCCGAGGTCACCCTGTCGTTATCCGACATTAAGGGCCCTATAGTCTACGATAACGCCGCAAACAACGCCGCCGATAACGCCGCCTCCGATAATGGCTCCGCCACCTCCGATAACGGAGCCGCTAAAACTTCCGATAAGGCCTCTTTGGGCGCAGACATTGTCGAGGTGACCAGGAGGCTCTATCGCTCCGGTGAGAGCGAATACTACATCAACAAGACCAGGACCCGTCTAAAGGACGTCCGGGAGCTGTTTCTCGACACCGGACTTGAGGTAAAGAGCTACTCCATCCTGGAACAGGGCAGGATCAGCGAAATACTCAACGCAAGGCCCACCGAAAGACGATTCCTCATAGAAGAGGTCGCAGGCGTGATGAAGTACAAGGTAAGAAAGTCCGAGGCCATCACAAAGCTCCAGCGAGCAAGCTCAAACCTCGAGAGGGTAAACGACATTGTCACCGAGGTAAAACATTCGGTGGGTTCTCTGCAGAGGCAGGCCAAAAAGGCTGAACAGTATAAGTCCCTCGTTGAGCAACTAAGCTCCATCGAGCTTGGGATCGCAAGGCGCGACTACGAGGCGCTCAACAGCTCCTACAATGCCCTCGATACCCTGCACACCGATTACACTAAGAGACTTGGCGAATTCGTCTCTCAGATTGCACACAACGAGGAGCTGAAGGCCAAAGACAGTGCTATCCTCCGTGAGAGAAAACAGGCCTTGGATAAAACCCTCAACGCCATATCGACCCTTGAAAAACAGATATCCGGCACCGAAAAGGACATGGCCGTCAAAGACTCCTCACTGAGCAATATCCTAAGCCACCTGCAACGCCTGAGCGTCCAGGAGACCGAGTACCTTCAGGAGCAAGAAGAGTCCACCGACAGGATAGACGAACTCTCCGAGGCCGAGGTCGAATTACAGAGGGAGATCGAGGTCATCGAGGCCGAGTATCAGGGCGATAAGGCCAGGATAGAGGGGATCGAAAAGACACTTGCATCCATAGAGGCCGAGATCAGAGACAAGAACCGGAGCTTCTATCAACTCTCCGAACAGATCAACAACGTCCGTAACGAGGTCTCAACGCTTCAGGGTCACATGGGGGCCCTACGGCAGAAGAAGGAGTCCTCGGGGGCGTTCTTCAGAAGCGCTACCGAGACACTGCACAAGCATGAAGGCGACATCGAAACGACACAAAGAGACGTAGCCCAACAGCAGGAGGACCTGGCCCTGGCTGCCGAAAAAAAGCAGCTATTGACCACACAGATCAAACAGTCGGAGCTGTCCATTGACAGGCTCCGCAGGGAGATCGCCACCAGGCGTGAGTCCATTGCCTCCGACAGGGCCAGGCTCAAGTCCCTGCAGGAGATAACCGCCGGCACCCTGCACGAGAAGGACTTCGGTGGCTACATTAGTATAGTTGCAATGCTCTCCACAACCCTGGAGGCGCCACAGCAATACGAGCGGGCCGTTGAGAGCGCCCTGGCAGAGCGGGTCATGGGGGTCATCCTCGGCTCCGTGGAGGAGCTCAAGGCTGCGGTGGCATTTATCAAACAACGCGCATGGAACAGGACGACGCTCATCTCCCTCGACCTATCGGCTTGCAATTGCGGGGCACACAACATTGAAACGCCAGAGACAGCGCAACCCAACACCGATGGCGACGTCATGGCGCTGGATGTGATCAAGGTCGGTGACGCCTACAGACCGATAGTCAACCAACTCCTGGGGGACTTTGTCATCGTGCGGGATATCGACAGGGCGCTGGAGCTGTTTAGGGGCAGGGGAAATCGACCCACCGACCTAAAACACTATGTAACGCTCGATGGCGATGTCCTGGACTGTAGCGGAGCACTTACCACGGGTAAAGGCACCGATGTCCTGAGGCACCTGAGAACCATACGGGAGTTGACAGAGGGGCTTGCCCTCAGTACCAAGACCCTTGACGGTCTTGAGAAGGACATTGCCTCTGTCCTGTCACAACGGGACTGGTTACGCACAGAGCAACAGGAAACAAATGAACAGATGGCATACCTGGATAAGGAGATATCCATATTTAGTATCAACCTCAAAAAGCTCATCGAGGAACGGGACAGGCTCGCAAAAAAGATGCACTACATGGAGGTAGAGGCCCAACAGACAGAGCAAGAGATACAGAGCGTTCTTGCAGCCATCAAGGAAAAGGAAGAACACCAAGACGCCCTCAACACACAAAAGGACGAAACCGCCGCATACCTCCAGGGTCTTCGCGACAGCCTGTCCTCGCACAAGGCGCTAATAGAGACCACCCGCTCCTCCCTGACGGATAAGAAGATAGCCCTTACGACAAAAAAGGAACGCCTCAAGTCCACCCAGAAAGAGACCTCCTCCCTACGGAGAATGGCAGAGACCATCGCCGACAAGCTCTCTGCCATCGCCGAGGAGTCCGACACCCTCTCGGTCAGGCGGCAGGAGACGGCCAGCGACATTGAGAGCAAGGCCGGGCAGTTGCAGAGGCTTTCGCAAGAGGGCTCGCTGCTGCGCCAGAGGGCCGCGGATGAAAAGGGCGTCATCGATATCCAGGCACACGCACTTGCCGAGCTCGACCGGACGCTGACTCAGTTAAGACGCGACAACGACCTCCTAAAGGAGCAGTTAAACGAAAACGACGTACAACGTATGCAGCATAATCTAAAGATGGAGAATATCAGGACGTCTATCTCTAATATATATGACAAGGACATCAGAGAGGTCGAGTTACAACCACTGGGCGAGGGGCAGGAGACAATGGTCGGGGAGCTCAAGCGCAAGATATCGGAGATGGGCGCGGTCAATATGGCCAGCATCGAGGAGTACGGGGAGCTAAAGACGCGATATGATTTTCTCTTGGCCCAGCAGGATGACCTCTTGAAGTCCATCGCGGAGTTAGAGCAGGCCATAGCCAGGATAAACTCCACGACGAGGAAGATGCTCTCGGAGTCCTTTTCTGAATTGAACATCAAGTTTAACGAGACGTTTCAGGAGTTTTTTGGTGGTGGCAAGGCCGAATTGGCACTGACCGATCCCTCAAACATACTGGAGTCGGGCATAGAGATAGTAGTGCAGCCCCCGGGTAAGAGGTTGCAGAACATAAACCTGCTCTCCGGAGGGGAGAAGTCGTTGTCGGCGTTGTCGTTGATATTTGCCGGATTTCTGATAAAGCCTACGCCCATGTGCATCCTGGATGAGGCCGACGCCGCCCTGGATGAGAGTAACACCCGCAGGTTTTCAGAGACCCTCAAGGGCCTCTCCGATAAGACGCAGTTCATCGTCATCACCCACAATCGCAGCACAATGGAGATAGCCGACTACATCTACGGCATAACCAACGAGGTCCCAGGCCTCTCAAAGGTCATCTCCATGCAGTTGAACTAAAGAAGAAAGAAAGGGGTGTCGGTGCCCCCATGGCTGCTACTTCGCGAAGAACTTAAACAAGGCGACCATAGCCGCTAACTGACCGATCCAGAACAGAAACGTCCACTTGAGAATCTCGATCTTGGTCTCGGATAGCTTAACATCTATCTTTGCCTCAAGGTCTGTCCTTAACTTGTCTATCTTTGCCTCAAGGTCTGTCCTTAACTTGTCTATCTTTGCCTCAAGGTCTGTCCTTAATTTGTCTATCTTTGCCTCAAGGTCTGTCCTTAATTTGTCTATCTTTGTATCCTGGTGTGATATCTTTGCGTCAAGGTCTGTTCTTAATTTGTCTATCTTTGTATCCTGGTGTGATATCTTTGCGTCAAGGTCTGTTCTTAATTTATTTATCTCAAACCTTAGCTTACCAGTTTCTTCCGTAAGCCTTAGTTCAAAATAGTCTTTTGTGACAACTTCATTCTTGGCCCTTTCAGTCACCTCGTCAAAGGCGTCTATAACGGCCACCGTTGCCTCTTCACCGAGCTTGTCCTTGAGCAAGTTGTACAACTCAATAGTCTTTGGCATTGCTATACACCTCTCTTATCTTGTATTTACCGCACGCCCTTCTTTAGCTGAAAAAAACTCTCATTCTTAATTTTACCACAAGTCTATCGTTTCTATAAACGTTTTTTTGTAGATCGGCTGCCTTTTAGGATACTACGATATTGTTGAGAGTTTCAGGTGCAAGCGCGTGTGTTACTTGATCTTGCCATCTTCAGATAGCATGATGACTATAGGGCGAGTGGAAGGAAACTTGGACATTATAATGCTCGCTATAACCATTATGGGTACACACAAGAACATCCCGGTGATTCCCCAGATATGCCCCCATATAGCGAGCGAGATTATAATGACAAGCGGACTGAGGTTAAGGGATTTACCCATCATCTTTGGCTCCAGGACATTGCCGATAACCAGATGAACCACTATCAGCAGGCTTGTGACAATAACAAAGGGATATAGGGGCTCAAACTGCACCAGGGTCAACAGTGCAGGGAATATCACTGCTACAACGGCCCCGATGGTCGGTATGTACGTAAAGAGGAAGGTAATGAGCGACCAGAAAACGGCAAAGTCAACACCCACAATGGCCAGGACAACGTATGTAAAGATTCCGGTAATGAGGCTTATCACGCTCTTTATCTTTATATACGTTCGTATGTCCTGATTGATATTATATATCACGGCCCTGATATCTTCATATCGCGCCTTGTCCTGTACCAGTACCTTGAGTTTGCTATCAAAGGTGTGTGCCTCTAGCAGGAGCAGCAACACGTAGACAACGATCATCCCCATATTGCCGGCCACGGTTGTCAACATACCGGCCACCGAGGATAGCAGCGCGCTTACGTCCAGAGAGGCAAACAGATTTTGTATGCTTGGCGTTTCTGTTAGGTGCAGCTTATTGTAGGCGTGCTGTGCGATGTTTTGCAATTTGGCCTGATAGGA
The DNA here is from genome assembly GCA_015233725.1 of Nitrospirota bacterium. GTDB lineage: Bacteria > Nitrospirota > Thermodesulfovibrionia > Thermodesulfovibrionales > Magnetobacteriaceae > Magnetobacterium. The sequence goes on from JADFXD010000010.1 coordinate 11,263, forward strand.
GGGAGCGGCTTCCACCAGGGCGTTGGTGTTGCTGTTGAGGATGGCCACAAAGAACCATACTATCATAGCCATTGTAACAAAAGACAGGGCAAAGGCGGCCCATCGAGGCATACCGTATCTGCCAATCCTGACCTTCACATACTCCCCGGCAAGCGTGTAGATAAGATACCAGACCACTATGCCAATAACAAGCGGAATGAAAAATACCTTCCCTATAAAGAGGATATAAAACCCCAGCACAATCATCCCAAAGATGAGCGAAACGTTCAGTATCTGCATAATTATAGATATAAATGATATTGAAACATTTTGATAGTATTTATTGCAAGAGAGCCCTTTGCCCTACTGTCCTGTGCGTACCGGCCAGACAAAGAGCTGGTATGTCTTATTGGTGTAGTCGATGCTGCCGCTGGCCAACAGGACTATACCGGCGTAGGGATTATAGAGATTGTACGTGTTAGATGTCCAGTAGTAGTGGGCCTGCACATTTATAAAGGGATGCCCCGCGGGTAGCGCCAGGGGCCATGCCTTTGCGCGGTCAATCAGGCTGTTGAGCTCCCTGGTATTTGGCAGTCTCCAGTTGTTGTATCCCAGGTAGTTGCCGGTATTGAGGCACTTTACGTAGTCCAGGGCCTCTTGCCAGGTCTTGATCCCACCGGGGCAGGCGCCGACCAATGGTGTGGAGGCGTCTTTGGTCCACATCAGGGTTGTGAGGTTGTCGGTGACGGTGCCGTTGGCCTTGTCCGTAAACCGGGGAGCCGGCCACGCAGTGCCAGCCTTTAGGGCGCCATCATCGCCGGGGGCATAACTGGTGGTCTGCCCGGTTTGAGCGATGACCGGATTGCCCGATGCCCCTGTTGCTGTACACACAGGCCAGAAGAATGCGTTTTTGAATATCTTGTCGTCGTAGAACACAAGTCCGTTGCCCATACCAACCACCCAGGCAAAGGATGCCCTGGAGGCATAGGAGGTGGATGACCAGTAGTAGTAGGGCTGTACGCCCGTAGCCCCTTGCTTATTTAGCCAAGTGGCGGCAACTGAGTGTTCGGTGTTCAGAAGGCTCTCAAGCTCGTTGACGCTTGGCAGGCGCCAATCGGTATGGCCGTAGTTTTTCAAGGCGCCCCTATTGAGTGAGGCCACAAGGTCTAACGCCTCCTGCCACGTCACCTTGCCGCCGGCCATGTTGGCGTTTGACGTCCACATAAGACCTGTAAGCCTGTCCGTGACGGTGCCGTTGCCATTGGCTGTAAACCGAGGAGCCGGCCAGGCGACCCCTGCCCTTATGTCCCCATCATCACCGGCGGCGTAACTGGTGGTCTGCCCCGTCTGTGGGAGGTTTATCGTAGCAGTCGCCGCAAACATCGGCGATACAATCAACACCAAGGCTATTGCCAGGCTAACAAACCAACGATTCATCACCTTCATATGTCTAATTTAAAGTACCTCTCCACGATTAATTATATACGAGAAGAAGAGAAGAGAAGAAAGGGGCGGCTCCGCCCCCCTTCAGAACCCCCTGCAAGGGGACAAGTCCCCTTGACCCCATAATCTCAATCCTAAGTTTATATAAAAACTTCTGTCCATGTACTTACTTTCTTTAGTAATATGTTCGTTAGCATTGACAGATGAAATAACATTTTTAATTTCCTCTAATAAGTAAGGATAATTTGTTTCGACAGTTTCTTTCCCATGATTAAATGAGAAGATTCCAGCAATTATCACTTATGGATGTTCCTTTTAAAGATGGGATAAAAATACATATCCAGAGGGAAAACCTCACGATTGTATATATAGTTTCCAACTTGCCAACACAAGCAACCTGTTTTATTCATAATCCTTACTAATTGGCTAATAATCGTCTCTTGCCATTCAATATATTCTTGCAAAGGCAATTCCTTCTCATAATCCTTGCCTATATTATAAGGTGGTGAACTAACAATAAGAGAAAAAGTATTATCCGGTAATCTTTGACAGGCATTTAATGTGTCATCCTTTGTTACAACAAGCCGGGCATCAATCTGAAATGAATCATAAATCACAGGCATATCCTCAAACATATTATCCTGTTGTCAACTGCATAAATTTTTTAATGGGGACAATGCTATAATTATGGGGTCAAGGGGGCTGGCCCCCTTGCGGGAGGGGTCTGAGGGGAGGGCGGAGCCGCTCCCCTTCTTTCCCTTTTCTTTTTTTCTTTGATATGTAGTTATGTATAACATCAATTTTTGTCTTACGGTTTTTTGCTTATTGAGTAGACGAAGGCCAGTACCTCTGCCACTGCCTTGTACAGTTCGTATGGGATCTCCTGATACAGGTCGAGGGCGGAGAGTATTTCGATGAGCTGCCTGTCTTCCGTGATGGGGATACCGTTTGCGTGTGCCATCTCGACTATCTTATCGGCGACGGTGCCGGTGCCTTTGGCAATCAGCCTGGGGGCGCCGGGGGTCCCTGGAGGGCCTGGCTTGTACTTTAAGGCTGCGGCCTTACGTGGTCTTTCGTTTTTTTCACTCATGTTGGGGTCATACCACGAGGTCCAGGGCGTTGTTGTTTTTGGCCTCGGCGAAGTCGATCTTTTCCTTCACTGCCACGTTTATGACCTTGAGGGACAGGCCGGCATCCGCAAAGCGTCTCTGGAGTTCGTCCCTGTGGGCGACGATCAGCTCCTTGACCTCGGGCCTTTCGGCATTGAAGGATATAAAGAATACCCTATCGGAGAGGGTTGCCGATATCGACAACTTTCCAAGCTGCTGGAGGTTGAGGTTGATGTCACAGGTGAAGGTCTTCTTGGAGGAATACTTGTTCTTCTTAAACAACAGCTCGCCGTCTCTCAACCCCTGCCAGGAAAACGGCAGGAACGAGTAGACCATGTCATTGGCCTTTGAGGAGGTCTGGAAGTACTCTATGTTTTTGATCAATCTTTCGACTATATTGGATATGTCGTCTTTGCGACCAACGGAGTATTTCAATATATCAGAGACCCTGTCCTCTGACAGCACGTCCTGGAGTCTGAACAACAATGACTTCTGGTCATCGGCAAAGTTTATCGACGTCCTGGACTCTACACGCTTGGAGGGGTCGTAGGACTGCATGATATCAAGTAATCTTTGCTTGATAAACGTAAGCGAATCCCTGAGCTTATCATCAATAGGCAACTGCAACGCCGCCTCTACCTTCTCCAGGGGGGCACTGAGCTGTTGTCTTAGGTCAATATCCTTATTGACTTCCTGCAGGGCATACAACCCCTCCTCGGCCTTAAAGATGATGGTGTTGAGGGCGCCCCTTATGTCCATCCTAAGCCTCTTAAGCTCCTCAAGCCCCAGGGTTGCCACGTTAATGACCCCATGCAGGGTATCCTTGGCGAGCGCCACCTCGGGGGCCTGCCTTATCTCTTGCATGACGGAGGTCTTGAGCTTGGTTTCAAAGAACACGCCTGCCCCCTCCAGGGCTGATTTTAGCAGATTGGCATCTATCTGTTCTATGCCGGGCGTGAATTTGGAGAACATTGAAAACTCTGGATAGTTGCTCTTGATGCTCGTGGGTATGGAGGCAAAGGCGTCTTTCAAGGTCTGTAGGTCTTCGCTATCGAGTTTGGCCCCTGATAGCTCTGAAAGGAGATTGGAGACTCTTTGTTGCAGGGAATCCAACGGGGTTTCAGGGGGTGCCTCTTGCCCGCCAGATTCCTGTCCCTCATTTTCCAGGCCAAGGAACTTGAATTTGACCTCTTTGTCTCCGCCAATGACCTCGAGGATGACCTTATCGCCCTCATTTAGTGGTACGTTGGTCTTGGCGGTGATAACCCCACCCTGGATGCCTGCCCCTCTGCCAGGGGGTGGGGTTATGCGCAACATAACCATCCCGGACTCTATCACGTCCAACACGTCTGCCGTCATCACATCACCGGAGAGCAGCGTTACCGGTTTGTTCTCGATACGCAGGATAGTGACAAGGTTGTCGGTCTTGGCTACGCCGTAGTTCTCTATCATATCAGTTGTCGCAACTTATACTTTATCGTAATAGCTTAAAAAAAGGGAAAGAAAAAGAAAGAAAGGGAAAGAAGGGGGCGGCGCTGCCCCCCCCTCAGACCCCCTCCGCAAGGGGACCAGTCCCCTTGACCCCATCTTATCTTTATTCACAGTGGGCTGTTTATGCACAATGTTTTTGGTTTATAGCAAAAAGATTATGCCTTATCCAGGACAACCTGTATACCTCTCATTATGGCGGCGTTAAAGACGAGTGGTCCTCTGAAGTTAGCGATCACGACTCCATTGTCTACTCTGATGATAACGAGGACGACCATATCGGCATCATTTTCGATTTCCAGGTACTTTTTTGTGGCTGAGTCGATAGTCATGGTAAAATCAGGAGATACCACGGCCGGATTAGTAACGATAAACGCTATATCTGGGTCATCGATAGCCTGGAGCCATTTAAGCGGGGTATCTTTATGGTCGATCAAGATATACCTCTTCAGCTCTGGAAAACCCAGGAGGCCTTCTGGAAAGTGTATGACCTTACTGGTTTGTATTACTAAGGGACCAAACCGTGTTGTTTCAAATAAAATACTATTACTGTAGTGCATTTTTGATCTCATCGAAGTCATTTTTGGTTAACCCGGCAGACAGTAGGTTTTCGGTTTTTATTCTCTCATACAGTTCCTTTCTGTATATCCTCACACCGTTTGGTGCATCTATGCCTAGTCTGACCTTATTACCTTTTATTTCCACGATAGTTATAGTGATAAGGTCACCCAACTTTATTGCCTCTTCTGACTTCCTTGTCAATACGAGCATCTTGCCCTCCTTTTAAAGCACAATTCTTTATAGTATCCAATGCTATTTGCAATCTAACTATATGCCTCCAGTTACTGAGGTATTATAAAACAAACGTTAAAAATAAATAAAGGCCATTTATTCTGATGTTTTTTCACGGGATGCCTTCTCACGGGTGTCTTTTCATTTCAGGGGGTGGTCTACTTTAGAAAGTCTAGCAGTGACTGCGATAATATCTGGGACGAGGTCTGTCTTAGGGCCTGAAGGGCGACCTCGGATTTTGAAATATTACTGAAGACCTCAGTCATATCGGCATCCTGGACGGTGGACAGTAACCCATTCGTACTCGACGTTGAATTATCTGTGGTCTGTTGTGCTGAGTTTATGTAGCTTAATCTTGCCCCCACGGTTGCTCGTATGCTTGTTGTATTATCTATTGCCAGGGCGACGCACTTTTGCAGCGCCGATAGTCTTTCGGTGTTATTGGTATCCAGGGCGGTTACAATCTCGTTTACCATGTCCATGTAGTTAGTAAAGCTCACCTGATCATAGCCGGTAACTGATGGATCACTTGAGGTGCTAAAGACCATGGTGATCTGCGCGCTACTGGCGACAGAGGTAAAGCTGGCAAAATTGCCGCTATCCAGACGCATGGATTGTGGGGCCATGGATATGGCAAAGGCATCTGTGCCGGTTACATTTTCTATCACCTGACCGGTCAGGCTTGTATCTACCTTGACATGGTTGGCATCCCCAAGATAACTGTAGGTGCCGTTGGCGTTGGTGGCATAACTGGAGACGCGGTTGTTGAAGCCTGAGAACAGATATCTATCGCCGAGCTTGCTGTTTGACAGGTTATATAGCTCATCCTTGAGTACGGAAATCTCTTGAGCTATGTCTTGTCTGTCAACGGGTCCTCTTGAACCATTTGAGGCATCTATCATAAGCTCGCTAATGCGCTGGAGGTTATTTGTCATCTCCGACAGGACAGAGTCTGTTGAGTCAAGTAAGGATTGTGCGTCGTCCATGTTTTTTTTGTATTGTTCGTTATAATTGAGTGTGAGTTTATAATCGAACACCTTCTGCATCCCTATGGTGTCGTCAGAAGGCCTGTTTATCTTAAGCCCTGAGGACTGTTGTTCTTGCGAGTCATACAGCTTGGATAAGTTGCTTTGAAAACTCTGCTTGGTTTGGTCATATATCATAAATGCAGATACTCTCATGAGCGCACCAATGCCAGCAACGTATCAAGCATATCGTTGGTTGTGGTTACGAGCTTTGCGGCGGCCTCATACCCCTTCTGGTAACGAATCAGGTTCATTGACTCCTCATCCAGCGACACGGCCGATACCGAGTCACGTTGTTGCGAAAGCTGGTTGTACATGTTTGTTTCATACGTGTTGCTGTCTGTGGCATCCTTGCTAAGGCCTCCTATGGCATCGACAAAGGATGCGTAGAAATTGCTGAATGTACTGTCCTTCATGGCTGAGTTGGCGGGGTGTTGCAGTTGAGCCAGCTCTACAACCTTGAGGGCATTCTTGTTATCTCCTGGTAGTCCTGGCGGAGCAGATGCGGCCGCGAGCTGTTCTATATCGGTTATGGCAACTCCGCTATCTGTAATTGCCAGCGCTGTTGGAGAGAGTTTAAAGACATCACCCGCCTGTGGTGCCCCAGAGAAGGTCACATTTATACCGTCCACGTTCAACACGTTGCCTGAGAGGGTGGCGCTGGCGGAGGTCTGTGTATTTACGTCGTAGATGGTGTATGTGCTAGAGTCCGTAAATCTGATCTCATAGTCCTTGTAGGTGAGGGCTGTCCGGTCAATGATCGTTGCGCTGACGTCGGTGACCGTCGTGCTATTGACGTTGGTGACGGTTGGGGGGTAGGAGTTAAACAGGTCCTGTCCTGTGGTGGATTGATTTAGTCCATAACCCGATGATTGAATGATATTTATCTCGTTTGTGATAGAGCCCACAGTCCTTCTCAGGTTTGAAAGGGCATAGGGTATTCCACTCTGGTCGGAGTTTTTTAGTGTTAGCAACCCGCCTAGTTGGCCGCCATTTATATTGCTGGTGATGTCAACGCTGTCCACCATAATGATATCCTTGTTATCTGACGTCTTACTCATCTGCATGGGATGAACGATCTTGCCGCTGACGAGGTTTCTCTGTCCTACGATCACGTTGACCCGTCCGGATTCATCCTCGTAGCTGTTGAACTGAACCAGTGTGGCGAGGCTCTTGAGTGCCCCTGTTCGTTGGTCCCGCAGGGCGTTTGCCTGATGTGTTGAACCGGACTCTGTCGTTGATATCTGGTCGTTTAGCTGTGCTATTGTATCTGCCAGTTTATTGATATTATCAACTACGCTGGGGACTTCCTTATCCACGGAGGCGTTGAGGTCGGTCAGACTCTTTTCGATCTCCTTGGACTTATCGATAAACTCTTGTGAATTTGTCAGCACGAGGTTTCTCTGTGCCGAGTCGCCAGGGTTTGTGGAGAGTCCTTGCCAGGCGTTAAAAAGGCCATTGATGCTACTGCTAAGGCCGTTGCCGGTTTGCTCGTTGAATGAGTCTTCCAGCTTTGAGTATATGTCGCTTAATACTGAGGTCTTACCCATATTAGAATTCTCGTTGGACAACTGTGTCTCCAGGAACTGGTCATACTGCCTCTTGATATCGGTGACATCCACACCCCTGCCAATCTCACCCACGCCTGTCATTTGCGGGGAGGATATCTCCAGGATCGCATCCTGCCGGCTGTAATCCGGGGTATTAACGTTTGCTATATTGTTGGAAGTAACCTCCAACGCGGTCCTACTCGCCATTATTGCCGACCTTGCTATGTCAAACAAAGCTGTGACAGACATTTAAGCCTCCTTTGTAATGAAGAACCCCTTTCTGGCAACTCTTGGGTTTATTCCAAGGGTCCTCAGAAAATTCAGGTTATTCCTTAGATAGTTTATCGAACGCTCTATTAAAATCTTGTTGTAGTCGTTTAACTCCTCGATACTCTGGAGCAGCGATCTCAGCTTTGAGCGAATCTCAAGGAATATGCTATCACCAGTTATCTCTGCCAATTCCTTGAGTGTCATGTCGGCTTTGATATTGGTGTAGGCCTGTTGGTTGCTACCATCATTGGCGCCAGGTTGTGTCTGTCTGGTTCTTGCCTCTTTTGATGCCTCCAAAGAATACTTCCTCATGAGTCTGACCCTTTCGTCCTCTAGCAATCTGAGTTTTAACAGAATGGTATCCTTCTCCTTGGCGAGCCTTTCCACGCTCTCCTCGTTAAAGTCAACCAGAGACTGTCGCTCCACTTGCAAGAGTTCAAACAACGCCTTGTAGCCAAGAACCTGCTCATTGAGGATCTTCTTTAAAGCATCTGTGGTCTTCATAATACCTCTTGCAACATCTTAGTGGCAATGGCCTTTGAGTCTATGCTGTAGGTGCCATTGTCAACTGATTCTTTAAGTACTTTTATCTTGTCGGTTCGCTGCTCAGGCAGTTGGTCTATCTTACCCTTTAGCTCTTCGAAATCCTTCGCCTTGGATGAGAGGTTGACCCTGTCAGATGTCGCCACTCTATCCGTGTTTGATATACTAGAGCCACTGGTATTGGAGTCTGCCCTGTCTATCTTCTTGACCGGGCTGACTGACTCTTTGCCTTCTATGGGCTTAGTTCCATATATCTTCATCGTATACCTCCTTATAAGTAAAGTTGTGTTCTATAACTTACTATCGGCACTTACGTTGGATTTCTTTAAGGAGTCTTTCTCCCTGGAGACCTCTACATCGTTTTTGGTAGCTGCCGATCTCTGTTTTGAACCACTTTCCTCATTCAACCTGGTCAGTTGCTCTCTGAAGGTATCCTGTAGACCGAGGCCGCGTTGGGCCATGATCCTCGATATCTCTGTATCAAAAAGGCTTACGTACATATCCGCGCCCAACCCCTTACCCACCAACCCCTTGCTCGCCACTGGTCCGCAGGCGGAGCGCATCGCCTTGACCATTTGTTCTGCAAACAGGGCCTCCATCTCCTTGGCGATCTCTTTTATTGCCTCAGGGTCCTTCTTGCCTTTTATATTTTGTAAGGCCGTCAGGGGGTTTGACGATAGTCCGTTAACCGTTGTCATAATAATCCTCTACATTATTTCCAGGTCAGCCGACAGTGCGCCAGCCGCCTTGATGGTTTGCATTATGGATATCAGGTCCCTCGGTGAGACACCCAACTTGTTTAATCCCGTTACGATCTCACCAAGGCTTGTGCCAGAGAGCCTGGACAACGCCACCTTGGTACCCTCTTTTACGCTGACGCCGGGTTGTACGGACTGTCCTCCCATGGCCTGTAGTGCCACATCGGTGGGTGTGGCCTCCTTTATCTCTATAGTCAGGTCGCCGTGGGCGATGGCAATGGGTAACAGTTTAACGTTTTCGCCGATGACCACGGTGCCCGTGCGCTCGTTGATGATCACCTTTGCCGGTACATCTATGTCTACATTGATGGCCTCTATGTCATTGACTAGCCCCACGACGTCCCCCTTGTACTGTTTGGGTACCATTACCGTTACCGATGAGGGGTCAAGCGTCTTTGCGTAATCGCCATTGAGGTGTTTATTGATGGCGTTTTTTATGTTTGAGGCCGTTGTAAAGTCCGTCCTGTTCAGGACGATGGTGAGGTCTTCCAAATTTGCCAGGTCGTAGTTGACCTCCTTTTCTATGATTGCCCCCTCAGGGACATTGCCCACTGTGGGGATGTTTTTTTGAACCGATGCCCCACCCCGCCCCGCGGAGAACCCTCCTACTGACACTGCCCCCTGGGCAATGGCATAGACCTTACCGTCTGGTCCCTTAAGCGGGGTCATAAGCAGTATCCCCCCCTGAAGTGACTTGCTGTCACCGATTGCCGACACTATGGCGTCTATCTTTCTACCAACCTTGGGGAAGGGTGGCAGCTTTGCCGTTACCATGACGGAGGCCACGTTTTTGGATATCACGTCCTTTTGGTCTATCGTTATGCCCATCTTGTAGAGCATATTGGTCAGGCTCAGGAGCATGGCGCCCTTCTTATCCCCCGTGCCGGTCAGGCCAACAACAAGCCCGTAGCCCACCAGTTGGTTGTCGCGTATCCCGCGGATGCTTGCCACGTCCTTGAGGCGCTCGGCATGTACCTCGGATATCGGTAGCCACAACAGTACCGTTGCCAGCACTATCAAGAGGGGAAGAAGGGAGAGAGAGGGGGGCACGGACCCCTTGACCCCTTCCTGCGTAATCCTGATGTTGTTAGTTGATTCATTCATCAGAATGGCCTCAGTACTCCAAAGAGTCTGCCCAACCAACCGGGTGATTGGAGTTCCTGCAGGAAGCCGTCTCCCACCTGGTATAGCCTGACGTCGGCAATCTTTTGGCTCTGCACGGTGTTTTGGGCATCCACGTCGTCGGGTCTTATGATACCCTGCAGGACGAGTATCTGTTTTTCGTAGTTCGTGGTGATCTCCTTCCTTGAGTCTATGACGAGGTTACCGTTGGGCTGGACATCTATGACCCTGGCGGTGATGGTACCTAGGAAGCTGCCTTCCTTTTTTATCTCGCCCTTGCCGCTAAACTTGTCCTTGTTGGTGGTTGACAGCTGAGGATTCGCTGCCACACCCTTTGAGAGTCCGGCGATTGCGTTTGTAACATTCAGTAAGTTTGCTATTGAGGAGTTATAGTCGGACTCCTTGTCTGCCGTGGTCTCCTCCTTGGTGTCCGTCTTGATGTTTTCTATGATATTGATCGTCACCAGGTCATTTATCCTTCGGGCGCGTCTGTCCTCGTAGAGGCTTGCCGAGTCGCTGTAGAGCGACCCCGGTTGTTGTGGGTCCCTGGCTGCCCCGGGGCCGTATACGTAAGATGGCGGCGGGGATGGCAGCTTGGAGGCCGGCGTTGCTGCACAACCGCTTGCCAGGATTACTGCAATGCCCGTTGATAACAGGGCCATCGATGATATTATTTCCTTCATTTTTCTCATTTTATCTCTCCACTTTTACGGTGTGACTGTCAATAACTGTGCCAACTACTACCTTTTTTGACGATGGATTTTCAACCTTGATTGTCCTTCCAACGTTGCCATTGTCTTTGGCTATGCCCTTTGTTGTGATCCTCACGTTGCCGCTCTCATAAAATATCGTCACTTCCTGTCCCCTCTTGATTGCATAGACATCCTCTAAGATGCGCTCGGTGATGGTGCGGTTGACGGGGACTGAATAGCTGAGTGTCCTGCCAATACAAGCGCTCTCCTCTGTGATAGCGCCAATGGGTATCCTCTTGATATTTACCTGTTCCCTGTAGACATCTCCCTCGCCGATTGTATCGCCTCTTTTCAATGCCCTGCGTGCGTTTACTACCCAGTCGTAGGCATCAACCTCTACCACGTAATCGATGATTTCCCCTGATGGGAACTTCAACTGGAATGTCGCCCTTCCTGGCACATTGCCGCTCAACAGCGTTATACCATCCGGTGGGGTAGACGGCAGGGCAGTGGGTTGACCTAAGGGCTGCACCCGCACCGTCGCCCAGGGATAGTTGTTCTTGATGTAGTCAGTGACAACACCCTGCGCAGACCACCCACTCAATAACGCCGTTAGAACTAAGGCTACCATTACTTAATACTCCTCACTTTACTCTGATTTGTTAGTGTGCAAGAGAAGAATGGGAGGCTTTGCCTCCCCTCAGACCCCTCCACAAGGGCACCAGTGCCCTTGACCCCATATAGACCTTATTTACAGTGTATTCTTATACACAATATTTTACCTGATTACCGTTTCATGTTATTTGCTGCCTGGAGCATCTCATCGGAGGTTTGTACGGCCTTGGAGTTGATTTCGTATGCCCTCTGACTGACTATCATGTTGACCATCTCATCCACTACGCTGACGTTGCTGGTCTCGAGGTATCCCTGGGCGATGGTGCCAAAGCCCTGCAGGCCTGGGGTTGAGACCACTGGAGTGCCGGAGGCATCGCTCTCCTGGTAGAGGTTCTTACCGAGGGCCTTGAGGCCGGCTGGGTTTATAAACTTTGCCAGTTCTATCTGTCCAAGCTGTGTCAGTGCCGTCTGGGTATTCTGTTGGACGGTGACTATGCCATCGGCGCCGACGGTTATAGCGGTGGTGTCGGGTGGGACGGTGAGTTGGGGCTCCAATAGATATCCCTCGTTGTTTACGACATTGCCATTGCTATCGAGTTTGAATGTTCCCGCGCGCGTATAGGCAACTGTGCCATCGGGCATGGCAATCTGGAAGAAGCCCTCCCCCTCTATGGCCAGGTCCAGGTTGTTGTTTGTGTTGACAAAGTCGCCCTGCGTAAACGACTTAGCTACGGCAACTGGTCGTACGCCACTGCCTATCTGTTCACCAGTGGGGGACTTGTTCACATCCGAGGTTGGTCCACCTGGGGATTTCAGGGCCTGATACATGAGGTCCTGGAACTCAGCCCTTTCCTTCTTGTAGCCATATGTCGAGACATTGGCCAGATTATTGGAGAGCACATTTATGTTCAGTTGCTGTGCGCTCATTCCTGTTGCGGCTATATACAAAGACCTTACCATCTACCCCTCCTTAACGTTTTTATATTCATTATTATCATCGTATGTATATTTAAAATTTAATCAACAAGCGTAAGCGTTAAACCCTTGCCATATCGTTTACAACCCTTGAGGCGGCCTCATCAAATGATTGTATCACCTTTTGATTTGACTCGTACTCACGGTACAGATCGATCATGTTTGTCATCTCCTGTACCACGTTTACGTTTGAGGCCTCCAGGAATCCTTGTTTCAAGCCCGACGTTGAGTCAATGGCTGTCTCGCTGGAGGTATAGTTGCTGTCTCCTTCCTTTTGCATCTTGGCCTTGTCGGAGAACTGTACAATCCTGATCTTGTCTATTATTGCGCCATTGACGGTTACATCGCCCGTGGAGCTTATCTCCAGTCTCCCATCAGGCTGTACCTGTATGGGGCCTCCGCCGCCAAGCACCTTGACACCCTTTGAGGTGGTGAGAAAGCCCTGTGAGTCTAACTTGAAGTTACCCGACCTTGTATACTTATTTCCCTCGAGGCTAAAGAACCCCTGGCCGTCGATGGCGAGGTCTAACGGGTTACCGGTATTGATCATCGCCCCGCCTGAGTTATCGGTATAGACGTCGGAGAAGTATGTCATAATCCTGCCATCCCCTGAACGGGCACCCATGCCAACAGACTTTGCCTGTTCCTCATCGCCGTTGTCGTTAAACTCGGACATCATATAATCCCTGAAGGTTACGCCATCCCCTTTAAAGCCATAGGTGGTGGCATTTGCGAGGTTATTTGACACCGTCTCCATGTGCCGCTGCTTCATAACTGCCCCGGATGCGGCTATATAAATCCCTTTGTACATATCAATTGCTCCTTTAGTTTATTATTTTGCGACCTTGACGCCAATAAAATATTGATGATAGATTCAACCTCAGCCGGCCCCTTAGTGCCCATAAAGACACTCGCAAAGAGGCGCATACTTGTCCTTAGCGGCGAATATCCTGCCATTGCCTTATCTATGTATAGACTAATCATGTTATTTATTGAGGTTAAGGATCAACTCAACCTCCCCCCTCTGCATCCCTAATACGTCAGCGATCTCATCTACCTTAAGCCCCCTGTATGTCAGGGCCATGACCTCGTGTTGTCTGTTGACCGGCCCCTGGGGGTGATGAATGGAGTCGGCCATGTGTAACAGCCTCTCAAAGTTCACCAGTTTGGCATCGACCGAGGCCTCTATGGCCTCAAGTATCTCTATCTGTTTTTCGAGCTTCTTGAAGATGACACTAGCGGTGTGTTGCAGTATGGCAATATCGTTTTTTGTCTCTTCTGTACCCTCAACTGCCTTTACCTTACCTTTTGCATCAAAGAGCTTTTTCATAGTTATCTCTCCAGCGGATTCGTTCTTCTTGCTAAATAATCCTATCATCTCAAAACGCCTTTTTACACATCCGGTATTCGTCTTTTGCCTTGTAAATGTATCTTAAAAAGATGACTTTACTGACGTTCTCTTATCTTTTGCAAAATATATGCCATATAAAAAGCCTTATCAGACAAGGGATTGAGATATTCCTTTGGTCAGCTCCCTGTCGGTTTTTTGACAGCAGGCAAGAATTTGAACGCTTCTTGACAATTTCAATGGTGCATTAAGCCTACGTCTGAGGAGGGGGCGGCCAGGCGTCCCTCCTACTTGTCCTTGCCCGTGACCATATCATCCACTGCGGGTTCGTACAGACAGAGGGGGTCTTCCCCCATGAAGTCCCCGTACTGGGCCAGCGCCCTGGCCCTGCACCCGCCACAGATCTGCGTGTACTGGCATCGTCCGCATCTGCCCTTGTACTGTCCCTGTCGCAGGAGGGTGAGCTTTTTGGAGTCTGTCCAGATATCCACGATGGAGTGCTCCCTGACGTTACCGACCGGCTCTGGCATGTAGGGGCACGCCGTGATATTGCCCACGGGGTCAATCCTCATGTATAGACGTCCGGCAAGGCAACCCCTTGTCCCCTGATGCAGGTGGACGTTGTCCTCGTGCAGTATCCTGTATATGTGTGGGGCACAACGCGCCCTGAGCATTATCCTTTTTTCCGTGCCGGAGATGCTTGCTATCCTTCTCAGGGCCGTCTCGTAATTCTCCGTTGATATGAATTCCTTCCTGGCCCTGCCCGTGCATACCAAAAAGAAGAAGTTGACGGCCTTAGCGCCAAGTCCTACGGCCATCTCCACAAACCCATCGAGGTCATTGTAGTTTCTATCCGTGACGGTGACATCCACCTGTGTCTGGAGGTCAAGCCCCCTGGCAATCTTCAGGGCCTCTACCGACAGGTTCCATGCCCCGTAATACAACCTGAAGGAGTCGTGATAGGCGGGGGTAACCGAGTCTATACCGATACCCAATCCCCTGAGTCCGGCGCTCTTTAACCCCTTGAGATTGTCCTTTGTCAAGAGCGTCCCATTTGATCCCATAACGGTGATAAGCCCATAATTGGAGGCGTACTCTACAAGCTCGTAGATGTCATCTCGCAACATCGGCTCTCCACCGGTTAGTACCAGCGTGAGGTTTGGATTTAACTGGTATAGGGCATCGATGACCCCTTTTGCCTCCGGGGTTGTCAGTTCACCGGCTGCCATCGCCCTGGCGTCTATGTAGCAGTGTGGGCAGAAGAGGTTACACTCCCCCGTGAGGTTCCACGACACTATGCAGGGCGTGTAGTGCTGAGAATTATCCGCCCCAGCCACTGTAAGGAGCGAATCCAATGATTTGCCGTTGTCTGTATCTGTCATCCCTTGCCTTCCTCCTTCGACCTCACCAGTTGCAACGTCAACCCCTCTGAAGCGCTTGATATGTCACTGTTGTCTTGACATTAGGATTATCTTCTGGATCATAAATTTCGCCTCACTGTATAAGTAGCTTTATCATTTTAAGATAGATTGACGAGTATTGTAAAGCGCAATTATAGCATTGTCCGCATTAAAAATCTTAGACACAGGAGGAAAGAATTTGATTTGCCATAAGTAATTTGGAAGTAACTTATAAGCTTAACCCTTTACGGGGTCAAGGGGGCCGTGCTCCCTTGCGAGAGGGTCTGAGGGGGAGCAGAGCTCCCCCTTCTCTGCCTTTATTCTCTTATTCCCCTGTCTTTGTCATGGCCTTTGATGCCCATTGTAGGCAGAGTTGCACGTCGTTGGGGGTCTGTTGTATTGCCTTAACGAAATGCAGGAAGGCGTCATCGTCCTTTTTCTTGTGCATCAGGAAGATCGTGAGCATACCGTACAAATTGCGGTCTGCGAGCTTGTTCCATAGTGGCATGGCACGGTAGAAGTACGGCTCTGCCTCGTCGAACCTGCCCAGGACAACGAGGGCGCTCCACATGTTGGAGATTATGAGCAGACTGTCGGGTTTGAGCCTCAGACCCTCGGAGAAATGCCCAACGGCCTCAACCGCCCTGCCGGTCTTCAGGAGATACACGCCGTAGTTGTCGTGGGCCACGTAGTTGTTGCGGGTGACGTCGAGGGCGTGCCTGAATACGGTCTCCGAGTCTCTCCAACAGAGCACCTGCCGGAAGGTCAGGACGGTCAATATGAGTACGACAACGACAGACACTCCCCTCCACCATCGTTTCGTGGCAGTGTACGCGGCGATTATGAATAGCCCCACTGCTGGAATATAGACGTACCTGTCGGCCATCGGCGCTGACCCAACCTGGACTATCTGAAGCACCGGCACGAGGCTGCCAAGAAACCAGAGCCATCCCACCAGGAGATGCGGGCTGGTCACTCTCCTGATGACAAACACCATCGTCAGGGCAACTATAATGGTCAGGGCAAGCCCCACGTGCCAGAGGGGATAGCCGGTTGAGGGCGGATAAATCACGGCCATGTTGATGGGCAGCAACAGCTTTTGGATGTAGCCCGTGTATGATACAATAGCGGTAAAGATGCGCTCCTTGAGGGGGTTTATGGAGAGAGGGACTAGGGCCTCGGCCTTGCGTTGAGCCAGGATGGTCATGACGCCCGATATCAGACTAAGCAGCAGAAGCGGCGCCTTCTCCAACACGCGCGGCCTGCGTCTTAACGGCCAATAGTCCAGCAGCAGCAGCACAAACGGGAGGGTCACGAGCATCGGTTTTGCCATAAGCCCCAGGGTAAGGCAGAGCGTGACACCAAGATAGCGCCAGATGGTTGGGCGTGCGGCATAGCGACTGTAGCAGAGGATCGTCAGCATCCAGAAGAGGGTGGATAGCACGCTCTTTCGCTCCGATGCCCAGGCAACCGACTCGACGTTTAAGGGGTGGAGGGCAAAAAAGGCCGCCACAAGTGCGCTCTGCCAGGGCAGCCTCGTCGTTGCGTTGAGGAAGGCAAACAAGAGGGCGGTATTACCGAGGTGCAGGAGCAGGTTTACGAGGTGGATTGCCTGTGGCCTCAGCCCAAACACGGAGAGGTCAGCCAGGTAGGACAGCCAGGTCAGCGGGTGCCAGTTGCCAAAGTAGAACGTCCTGAATGACCAGATCACGTTATCAACCGTGAGGCCGCCCTGGATAATGGGATTTTCGGTGAGGTACTTATCGTCGTCGAAGTTTATAAAGCCGTTGTACTGCAATGGCCAGTACGCTATCAGTGTCAGCAAAACCACCACGGCCAAAAGAAAAAAAGGACGGGCAATGAAGGAAGGGGGCAACTCTGCCTTCTTTAACGTTGCAGGTTGCACCTGCCCCACTTCATGCTCAATCCTGGCGTTATCAGTGTTTATGTCCAGGCCATTATTATAACTTAGACAGCAGATTTTTTGTCATCCACTTTCGTCTTTTATTGATGTTTACCGGGTTTCCCAAAACCCTTGGGTTAAATTTATCCATCGGCAATTCTAAATAGCTCCGGATAAATTTGTCAAGCCCCCCGAATAACTAATAACAAAATGCCGCAATGTTGTGTTTTTGAGGGCACGGTTGTATAATAGAGCTATGAGCGTAATAGCTATACCAAAGGCATTGCAAGACAAGCTCGGCGAAGATGCCACCGAGGCCTTCATCAAGGTCATCAGCGATGCGGGGCTTGATTCGCGCAGAGACCTGGCTACGAAGGAAGACCTGTTTAGGGTAGAACTCAACCTCAAAGGAGACATCGCCAAGGGAGAAGGCAGGCTCAAAGGAGACATCGCTAAGGTCAAGGAAGACGTTGCTAAGGGGGAAGGCAGCCTCAGAGGAGACATCGCCAAGGTCAGGGAAGACGTTGCCAAGGGAGAAGGCAGCCTCAAAGGAGACATCGCCAAGGTCAGGGAAGACGTTGCCAAGGGAGAAGGCAGCCTCAAAGGAGACATCGCCAAGGTCAGGGAAGACGTTGCCAAGGGAGAAGACAGCCTCAGGGGAGATATTGCCAAGGTAGAAGGCAGCCTCAGAGGAGACATTGCTAAGGTAGAAGCCAAGCTCAATGAAAATATCGCGAAGGTTCAGGAAAGCGTCTTCAAGGTCAAAGAAGATGTCGTTAAGGTCAGAGAGGATGTAGCTAAGTTAGAAACCAGGCTTAAAGAAGACGCCAATAAGGTAGAACTCAGACTCAGGGAAGACATCACTAAGGTCAAGGAAGACGTCAATAAGGTGGAACTCAGGCTCAACGAAGGCATATCGAAGGTCAGGGAAGACGTTGCCAAGATGAGCGGTGAGATGGTCTTGCTCAAGTGGATTTTGGGCGCTGTCCTGGCCGGCATCATATCCCTTATCGTAAGGGCGTTTTTCATGCACTAAATCCCCAAGATGAAGATCGTACACACCTCAGACTGGCACATTGGACATTCCCTGTATGGGCGTAAGAGGCATGAGGAGTTTGAGGCCTTTTTCGGATGGCTGGCCGGGCTTATCGAGCGGGAGGGTGTTGATGTCCTGCTTGTGGCCGGGGACGTCTTTGACAGCAGCGTTCCAAATCACAAGGCGCAAGAGCTGTACTACCGCTTCCTGTGGAGCGTGGCGAGGTCGGGTTGTAGCCACGTGGTCATCACGGGGGGCAATCATGACTCTCCGTCGTTTCTCAATGCCCCGAGGGAGCTCCTGCGCGCCCTCAACGTCCACGTCGTGGGGTGCACCTCCGGGATACCCGAGGATGAGGCGCTGGTGCTCTCTGATGCCGGGGGCAAGGCCGGGTTGATAGTCTGTGCGGTGCCCTATCTGAGGGACCGCGACGTCAGGACGGTTGACGCCGGCGAGAGCGTCCAGGACAAGCAGCTCAAGCTCGTTGAGGGCATTAGTGCGCACTATCAGAGGGTCTGTCAGAGGGCGCAGCAGTTACGCGTAGAGCTCCAGGCGGACATCCCGATTGTGGCAATGGGACACCTCTTTACCGCCGGTGGCCGATGCGTCGATGGCGATGGCGTGCGGGAGATATACATAGGCTCGCTGGCACACGTGGCAGGGGATGTCTTTCCGGCCTGCATCGATTACCTGGCCCTGGGGCACCTGCACATACCGCAGAAGGTCGGCGACTCGGAGACAAGACGCTACTGCGGCAGCCCGTTACGTATGGGCTTTGGCAACACAATCCACGAAAACTACGTCCTGAGCATAGAGACCGACACCCTCCCTCCGCGGGTCACGCCGATCCCTGTGCCCGAGTTTCAGGCGTTGGAGAGTATCCGCGGCAACTGGAGGGACATCTCAAGGCGTCTTGAGCAATTAAAGGCCGATCAGAGCAAGGCCTGGCTGGAGATCGTCTACGATGGGGATGAGCTGGTCAGCGACCTCAGGCAACGCCTGGAGCGCACCCTCACGGATACCGACCTGGAGGTCCTGCGCATTAAAAACAATCGCCTGATGGAGCGCGTCATCAAGCGGATGGGCGTCGATGAGACCCTGGATGACCTGGATGAGGACGACGTATTTAATCGCTGTCTGGATGCCCACAGCATACCCGATGCGCAGCGTCAGGAACTGTTGGCAACCTACCGTGAGGTAGTCGTATCCACCAGGGAAGACGATTCGGCGTCTCAATAGGGAAGAGAAGAAAGGGACGCCTGGCCGCCCCCCTTCAAGGGGAGGGGTTAGGCACGATGTTGTCGCAGCGGGTCGCACCCGCCCCGGCCACGAAGAAGTCCCCTTGACCCCCATAATCTCAATCCTAAGTTTATATAAAAACTTTTGTCCATGTCCCTTACCACAACGCATCAAACTCCAACAACTATTGCGAATTACCTCTAAAAATCTAAAAACTGACTATTGACAACATTTTTATATTTATTATATATTATAGTTTGGCTTTATTTTAGAGTTAAGAGTACAAATAATAAATAGAGAGAGAGAAATGGCCTTATGAGAGATAAACCCCAGGTAGATGGGTCGCTGGCAGACGTAAAGAGATA
This sequence comes from Nitrospirota bacterium, assembly GCA_015233725.1. Lineage (GTDB taxonomy): Bacteria > Nitrospirota > Thermodesulfovibrionia > Thermodesulfovibrionales > Magnetobacteriaceae > Magnetobacterium. Next base: position 30,915 of record JADFXD010000010.1, read on the forward strand.
CTCTCTGAGTACAAGACGGAGCAAGGTGACCCTCTGGCAACAGGGTAAACCGTTTTCAAGGGGCAGCTCATTCAGGGATTTCCTTGATACGATGCCGGAGGTGTTGGCGGCGGCGGAGTTGAAAAAGGCTGCACGCGCTATCATAGAGGCCCAGAGAGGGACCAATAGAGGTAACAGACCTGTTGTCCTGGGCATGGGGGCTCATCCGATAAAGGTTGGCCTCTCACCGCTGATCATAGACCTCATGAAAAAGGGGATTATCACGGCGATAGCAACAAACGGCGCATCCATTGTCCATGACTTTGAGATGTCCTTTATGGGGAGTACATCCGAGGACGTAGCGCAGGAACTCTGTCATGGTACATTTGGCATGGCTGCCGAGACCGGCGTTATGCTCAATACAGCCATATCGGATGGCGTGACGCGAGGGTTGGGCCTGGGCAGCTCCATAGGCGAGTTCATCTTCAACGACGACCGTATCAAGGACAGGTCAATGAGCATATTTGCCACGGCCTTTGACCTCAACGTGCCCATCACGGTACACGTCGCCATCGGCACTGACATACTGCACATGCACCCGGAGGCCAACGGCAGCGCCATCGGAGAGGGCAGTATGCGGGACTTCAGAACCCTGACGTCGATTGTCGCCACGCTTGAGGGCGGGGTGTTTATCAACCTGGGCTCCGCGGTTATAATCCCGGAGGTCTTTCTGAAGGCGCTAAATCTGGCAAGAAACATTGGCCACAGGGTAGAGGGCTTTACTACTATAAATATGGATTTTATCAGACAGTACAGGGCCGAGGTAAACGTGCTTAAACGACCAACTGCCAATTCAGGCTCCGCCATAAGCCTCATTGGGCATCACGAGATCATGTTTCCGATGCTCTGTGCCGCCGTGATTGAAATGAAGGACGATTCTTAAAACTATGGAGATAAAAAAGGTATTAGACGAATCCCAACAGTACATAATGGAGACGTACAAGCGGTTTCCAGTGATATTTATCAAGGGCAGGGGCATGAGGCTCTGGAGTGTGGAGGGCAAGGAGTATCTGGACTTTCTGGCAGGCGTTGCGGTAAACGTCCTGGGACACTGTCATCCAAAGGTGGTTGTGGCCATACAGAAGCAGGCACAGAGGCTCATCCACATATCTAACTTCTATCACAACGAGTACCAGATAAAGCTCGCAAAGCAGCTCGTAAAAAATTCCTTTGTCGGCAAGGTGTTTTTTTCCAACTCCGGCGCCGAGGCCAACGAGGCCGCGATAAAGCTCCTCAGAAGGCACTGCAATCAACAAGGCTCCGGGGAGCGTTACGAGATCATAACAGCGCTGAACTCTTTCCACGGTCGAACGATGGCCTGCATATCGGCCACCGGTCAGGCCAGGTTCCAACAAGGCTTTGAACCCCTCCTGCCCGGCTTCAGGCACGTGCCCTTTAACGACATGGAGGAGCTCAAAAAGGCAACAACCGATAAAACGGCCGCCGTGATGCTCGAACCTATACAGGGAGAGGGCGGGGTAAAGGTCCCCTCCGAGGGCTACTTCAAAGAGGTCAGAGAGCACTGCGATAAAAACGGCCTCATCCTCATCCTTGACGAGGTGCAGACCGGTATCGGCAGGACGGGCAAGCTGTTTGCATATGAGCACTTTGACATCGAGCCTGATATCATGACCCTCGCCAAGGGCCTTGGCGGAGGTTTCCCCATAGGGGCAACCATCGCACGGGATGAGATCGCAAAGGCCTTCGAGCCAGGCAGCCATGCCTCAACCTTTGGCGGCAATCCCCTGGCCTGTGCCACGGCCCTTGCGGTGCTTGAGACGGTCACAGAGGACGGCATCATACTGTCAGAATGCCAGAGGATGGGAACGATACTGAAGAACTCGCTCTTAGGGTTAAAGGAGCAGTTTCCCAACATTATCGTTGACGTTCGCGGTATGGGACTGCTATTGGGGATGGAGCTTACCAGGGAGTGTAGCCAGGTGGTGCAGGCCTGCTTTGAGCGCGGTATACTCATCAACTGCACGGCGCAAAATACACTGAGGTTTTGTCCCCCGATGGTTGTCAAGGAGGAGGACATAGAAAGGCTCATCTCGGTACTACACGAGATACTAACGAGGCTGTCATGAAACGCGACTTCTTAACGATCCTTGACCTCTCACAGCAGGAGTGTCACGGGCTGATAGGGCGTGCGATAGAGCTGAAGAACACTATCAATAACACCGCAAGGCCCCTCAGCGGCAAGAGCGTAGGGCTGTTGTTTGACAAGGCATCCACCCGCACGAGGGTCTCCCTCGAGGTGGGTATCTATCAACTCGGGGGGCTTCCCATATACCTCAACCCGGGTGATACCCAGATAGGCAGGGGGGAATCTATAGCCGACACCGCGCGCGTGCTATCGAGATACCTCAACGCCGTGGCTATCAGGACCTACCAGCACGCCGACGTGGTGGAGTTTGCCCAACACGCCACAATACCCGTAATAAACGCCCTGACCGACAGCCACCACCCTTGCCAGATACTTGCCGACCTCATGACTATTAAGGAGAAAAAGGGTACGCTTGCTGGCGTCAGGATCGCTTACGTCGGGGATGGCAACAACGTGGCCAATTCCCTCATCGAGGCCGCGTGGCTAATGGGGATGTCGCTGACCGTTGCCTGCCCCGTGGGGTTTGAACCCGATAAGGGGGTGTTGGAAACGACCAGAGGCGCGGATATACGCATCTGCCACGACCCGGAGGAGGCCGTAGTGGAGACAGACGTAATCTATACAGATGTGTGGGTCAGCATGGGCGATAAGATGGCCGCCCAGGACAAGAAAGAGAGATTCAGGGGGTTTCAGGTAAACGAAAGGCTGATGTTGCGTGCAAGGCCGGATACGCTGATCATGCACTGCCTGCCTGCCCATAGGGGTGAGGAGATAACCTCGCCGGTGTTGGATGGCATTAACAGCGTTGTCTTTGACCAGGCTGAAAACAGACTGCATACGCAAAAAGCCATCCTCGAGCTGCTTACCCAGCGACTGTAAGGGTGCGAGCCGCACGGGCAATAAGAAGCGGAGCCAATTAATAAAACAGAAGTTTTCTGTTGAGCAAATAATTGATTTATCAAACATAAAGAAAAAAACTATTATGTGTAATGGAAATAACGAAGAAAGGCTATTGGTGATCCCGCTGGGAGGTGTTGCGGAGATCGGTTTAAACATGACCGTGTTTGAGACCAATAACGATATGATAATTGTCGATGTTGGTCTCATGTTTCCAGATGACGATATGCCGGGTGTTGACTACGTCATACCTGATTATTCGTATGTGCTGGAGAGGCGGGAAAAACTCCGTGGGATAATCATCACACACGGACACGAGGACCACACGGGAGGACTGCCGTTTTTGTTAAGAGACCTCGGCAAGATGGTCCCGGTGTATGGGACGCCATTGACCCTGGGGTTGATAAAGGAAAAACTCCGGGAGTTCAGTATAAAAGGCGTGCCTTTTCAGAAGATAAAGCCCCGTGACAGGGCAAGACTTGGCAGCTTTACCGTTGAGTTCATACGGGTAACGCACAGCATAGCCGATGGCGTGGGACTTGGTATCAGCACGCCACTAGGCAACATCATCCATACGGGGGACTTCAAGATCGATTCCAGCCCCGTTGATGGTCAACTACTTGACTTTAGCAGGTTCGTCGAGTATGGTGAAAAGGGTACCCTGCTGATGCTCTCTGACAGCACAAACGCTGAAAAAGCTGGCATCACACCATCCGAAAAGGAGGTCAAAAGGGCCTTCGAGGAGATATTTTCAAAGGCCAAGGGTAGGATCATCATTGCCACCTTTGCCTCCAACATCCACAGGGTGCAGCAGGCGGTGGACGTCACCCTGGCCTTTGGCAAAAAGGTCATCCTCTGTGGCCGAAGCATCATCTCAAACGCAAAGATCGCAACGGACATAGGCTATCTCAACATCCCCGGCCACATCCTCATGAAACTGGAACAGATGAACAGCCTCAAACCCGAGGAAACGGTTATCATCACAACCGGCTCACAGGGAGAGCCCATGTCCGTCCTGACGAGGATCGCTATCAACGAACACAAACACATAAAGGTAGCCTCCAACGACACCGTGATAATCTCGGCCAAACCCATACCGGGTAACGAAAAGGCCGTGGGCAAGATAATTAATCAGCTCTTTATGCGAGGGGCAAACGTCCTCTACGATAAGATATCTGATGTCCACGTCTCAGGGCACGCCTCCAATGAGGAACTAAAGCTGATGCTCAACGTGGTCAGACCACGCTACTTCATGCCAGTTCACGGAGAGTACAGACAACTGATCGCCCACGCCAAGCTGGCGTACAGCCTCAATATCCCCCAGAAAAATGTCTTTATCCCCCAAAATGGCGAAATCCTGGAGATAACCCCACAGGGGGCAGCTAAGGGCGCAAGCGTTACCGTCGGCAGGCACTTCGTCGATGGTAAAGGCTTTGTCGATAGAGACGACATCATCCTCAAAGACAGACGACGCCTGTCGCAGGATGGCTTTGTCATGGTCCTGACGTACATAAACAAGGAGAGTTGGCAACTCGTCGCAGAACCGGAGATCATCTACAGGGGGTTTGTCCTGGAAAGCGCCTCACAGATGGTTATCTCCGAGGCCAAAAGGCTGATCGTGGAAACCTTCAACAGCATCGATCGAGACGCCGGAAAGGACACCTCCGTCTTACAGGCAAAGATCCACAGCGCCCTAAGAAAATACATAAAAAACGCCACCGATAGAAGACCCATTATAATGCCAGTGGTAGTAGAAGTATGATGTTAGTAATATAGACGGATGTGATAAAGAATTATGAGGGTTAAGTCTAAGGTCAGGATTACGAAGAATTATGGGGTCAAGGGGACTGGTCCCCTTGCAGGGGGGGCGAGGGGGGGGCGGAGCCGCCCCCCTTTTTTGCCCTTTATTGTATGTTAGCTCAGAAGGTTTAGGAGGTCATTGTGAGTGCTGAGGTATTTCAATCTATAATCCTGGGGGCGGTCCAGGGGGTTACGGAGTTCTTCCCTGTGAGCAGCACCGCGCACCTGGTGCTCATACCCTGGCTCCTGGGATGGCACGGGATAACGGAGTCCATGTCCTTTGACATAGCCCTGCACGTGGGTACGCTGCTGGCGCTGCTGATATATTTCTTTAAGGACTGGCTCGACATCCTGCTCAAGAGACACAGACTGTTAGGGCTGCTCATCGTCGCAACCATTCCGGCGGGCGTGGCAGGCAAACTCCTGGACAAGTTAGTGGAAGATACGCTGAGGAGTCCCCTGGTGATAGCGGCAAGTCTGGTCGCTGTAGGGTTTGTGATGCTCTATGTCGAGCGCATTGGCACCAAGAAAAAATCCATACAGGATATGGATATCTATGACAGCATAGTGGTGGGAATAGCCCAGGCCATTGCCATTATACCGGGGGTATCGCGCTCGGGGATAACCATATCGGCGGGGCTGATGTTAGACATCAGTCGAGAGGAGGCGGCCAGGTTTTCCTTTCTCATGTCCACACCCGTGGTGGCAGGGGCAGCACTCCTGCACGGGGTAAAGCTCCTGCATGGTGAGGTAACAGCCTTTGATCTAAACGTGTTCCTGTGTGGCATAACTGCTTCATTTGTAGTAGGCCTGATAGCCATTAAATTCCTGATGGCGTTTTTCAAGAGATACTCGTTAGGGGCATTTGTCTATTACAGGTTTGTCCTGGCCGGTGTTATAGTGTTGCTGCTGTGGTTGAAGCGCTAAAGAGTGGTAGAAGTCCGGTAATTGGGTTTTTAGCGGCCCTTCTGTCGCTATTTACCGGGGTGAGTCTTGCCACGTATAACAGGTGGGACCCATCGCCCTTTACCTACACCAATCTCCCTCCACAGAACTATGGCGGCATGGTGGGGGCATACGTCTCTGATGTGCTGATGTCCGTACTTGGGACGTCGGCCTATATGATCCCGATTATCATCTTGCTATACGCCATAAGGAGATTCTCCGGCGCCTCCAGAAGGGCTGAAAACATCGTAGGCGTTGCCCTGATGGTTATTTCCTTGTCAATCACCTTTTCCCTCATGGGGGATACCTTTGAGATTACCATTGTCAAGGGAGGTTTGATAGGCAGCTCTATCTCTTATATCCTGCAGACGTTTCTCTCCACGGTGGTGGCGTTTATAATCAGTCTTTCGGTCTTGTACACATCCATAGTGTTGTTAATACCGATGCCTTTTTCAACTGCCCTCACACATAAAGACAGTAGAGACAGTCGCAAGGAGGGATCGCAAAGAGAAAAGACCTCGGTCCCAATAGACAGCGATACCGAAAGACCACAGGTTGACACACGCAAGGTGGTAGAGACAAAGACGGTTGCTAACAAGCCCCCTCCCCCCGCCACAGAGGCAGAACAGAAAAGGCCTCAACCCAAGAGGCCCGAACATATACAACCTGGCTCCAAGGAATCCCCGCCAAGGTCACCCGCACAAACAAGACCTCCAGAGGTGAGAAAGGGGCAGTATCTGTTGCCTCCCGTTGAGCTTCTAACCAGCGAACACACAGATGGTCAGGCCTTTACAAAAGAGGAGATACTGAGAGATGCCTCAACCCTCCAGGAACTACTCGCTGACTTCGGCGCCGAGGGTAAGATATTACACATAAACCCTGGTCCAATAGTGACGATGTATGAGTTTGAACCGGCCTCCGGTGTAAAGCTCAGCAAGGTGGTATCGCTCTCGGACGACCTTGGACGCGCCATGGGTGGCATCAAGGTACGGATAGCCCTGATATCCGGTAAGGCCCCTATTGGCATAGAGGTCCCAAATGAGACAATGGCGGTTGTGACCCTCGCAGAGATCATCACCTCGGATAAGTTTGCAAAGCGCAGCGGCCTTCTTACCGTGTCGTTGGGTATAGACATATACGGAAATCCAGTCGTAGAGGAGCTCTCCAGGCTGTCCCACCTGCTTGTGGCAGGGACGGCGGGTTGTGGTAAGAGCGTGGCCATCAATGCCATGATAGTGAGCATCCTCTATAAGGTCAAACCCTCGCAGCTCAAGATGCTGATAATTGACCCCAAGTTGCTTGAACTCTCCATATACGATGGGATTGCGCATCTGCTCAACCACGTTATTACAAACCCCAGGGAGGCCTCTGATGCCCTGAAGAAGGTGATCCTTGAAATGGAGAGGCGCTACCGTCAGATCGCTGCCCAGGGGGCAAGAAACATAGAGATGTTTAACGCAGGCGTGGCCGAGGAGGATAAGCTACCCTACATCGTGATTATAATCAACGAACTGGCAGACCTTATATTTACATCGCCAAAGAGCATTGAGGAATCAATCGTTAAACTGGCCCAGATGGCCAGGGCCGCGGGCATACACTTGATTGTGGCCACGCAACAACCCTCGGCGAGTATCATAACAAGCTCAATAAAGTCAAGTTTCCCCTCAAGGATTGCCTTTATGATGTCCTCGAAGGTGGATTCAAGGGCCATACTTGACACCCACGGGGCGGAGAAGTTGCTTGGCCGTGGCGACATGCTCCTGCTAAGTCCGGGCGCAAGGCTCACAAGGATTCACGGGGCCTACATCAGCGAGGGTGAAGTCAAGGCCGTCACTGACTATATAAAGGCACAAGGGAAGCCGGATTACACCCTTCTTGACAACCTCCGCCCCCCGGAGTCAACCACAGAGACCGTATCCGCCCAGAGAGACGAGATGTACAAAGAGGTGGTAAAGTACGCCCAGACAATCGGTGAGATATCCATCGCCTCCATCCAGCAGAGGTTTAAGATCGGATACAACGAGGCGGCGCGCATCATGGATATGATGGAGGAAGACGGCCTCATCGGTCCCCCCAAGGGTGGTGGCAAACCACGCAACCTGGCATCAAGTTGACCACCGAAAACAAGAAGGAGGGGGCGGCTGTCGCTTCTTTTTTGCTCATCTTCATCTCCCCCTTTTTTGCCTTTGGGGTTTGACAACTTATTCATTAAAGTGTTACCCTAAAATAAGGATGGATGTCGGCATGTGTCTGCTGGATAGTTAGGATAAAAAGACAAAAAAAGTTTATGTGCTTTTGATAAAAGCCCAAGAGGGTCATGGATGGATGATGAATATTATAGGGAAGACGGCGATATAGCCGTAGAAGAACGAGGCAATGGTAAATCTTTGAAAGAAACCGTAAAAGAGACCATAAAAGTCGTTGAACCAAGGGTTGAGAAAGCCGACTCCGCCACTGTAAGGAGCGATTCTTATATATTACCTTTGCGGCAGGATAAGCAGAACTGCTGGGAATACAAGTTGTGCGGCAGACAGCCAGGGGGAAAGAACACGAACAAGTACGGCATCTGTCCCGTTACAACGGCTGAGGTCTTTGATGGCCTGCATGGCGGCACAAATGCCGGCAGGGCGTGTTGGGCAGTGGCAGAGCCTTTTGCCTGTATGGCAATGGCAGAGCATCTTGTCGATCCAGATAACAAGGGTGGAATTGTGGCCAAGATAAAAGGCTGTACTACCTGTGATTTTCACCAGCTTGTTATAAACCAGGAAAAAGAGTATCAGAGCGCTATACAATATCTAAAGAGGGCAAAAGGAGAGGAAAAGGCCAGGGTGTTCAGGGAACCAGGTTTCTTAAAACATATCTATGAGAAGAGCAAACACACGGCCTTTGATGACAGCTTTGAGGTGACCTCTCTGATGATAAGTCTGCTGATAGGATGGGTAAGTATGTGTCCCTCTGTAAGCATGCTTGAGGGCAGTAAGCGTTTGTGCAAGGAGGACCTCGTTGACGAGCTTATGGTAATAGACGCCATCTCCGATCACCCAAGGAGACGCGCATTCCACACCGTAGCAAAGACAATGTTGAAGGCAGTTCGCCGTCAAGTCACCGGTTACTTCGATCCACTATTGAAAATAATTAAAAAATAAAGAGGAAGGCTCGCCCCCCTATGCCCCCTCAAGACTATATATACATGGACAGAGGTTTTTATATGAATTATAGGGTTGAGCATTATGGGGTCAAGGGGACTGGTCCCCTTGTGGGTGGGTCTGAGGGAGGGCAAGGCCCTCCCTTCTTCTGTTACGTTTGGGGGTTAATGGAGCATGGTTGGTAAGGGGTTATTCATCCTCGCCGTGGTTTTTTCCAAGGACCAGTTTCTTACCTTCCTCCAGCGTTGAAGCAAGTGTGTGCTTGCCTTCATCAAAGGTGGTAGCAATTGTCTTTGAGACATCCTTGAAGTAAACCGAGCCGATCTCTCTGACCTTGGTGATAGTCTCACCGGTGTCTTTAGCAATGCTTGCCAGCTCCGTCTTTACCTGTTCGGGAACGTCTTGCAATTCATCCTTAACCTTTGTAAAGAAGTCAGGCAGGCTACCTTCATACTTCTTCATAAAATCGCTTACGGTCTGCGACATGGTGTCATAAGTAGCACGGAGCTTATCGCGAGTCTGTTTGCCCGGCTGAGGCGCTAACAACAACCCTCCGGCTGCCCCCAACAAGCTGCCAACTACCATGGTAATGGTAAGGAGCGTTCCAGTGCTGCCCTCTTCATTGGTCTTTGCCATTTTTTCCTCCTTTTTTCAATAATCCCTTAACTAAGACACTAAGTGTCGTTTTTAATGTTGATACCAAATCTGTCACCTGACCGAACAATCCCGTGATGTAAGAACTCGACTCCTTAAGGGTTGAGCCTAACTTACTGGCCCCTTCGCTCAGGCCCTTAACCGCTGAACCCAACTCCCTTGCACCCTCGATTATCCCATTGACTGTCGCTATGACCCTGTTTGCGCTGTCTAATGTCTTGGTGACCTCGCCCACCATCAGCTTTACAGACTCATTGCCTGTCTTTATCAGGTCTGTTATCGACCCTATCATCCGGCTTATCTGAATCAATATCGGTACTATGAAAACAACTACTACTGTTAAAAGCAAAAGCAGATATGTATTAACACTCACTATGTACCCTCACGAAATTTAATGGCTATCTCTGGCTCCAACGCTATGTCTGGTTACCCTTCTTCTTCCAGCTCGTCATCGGACTTCATCTTACCGTTTGCTACTTTCTTGGCTGCCTCATCAAGGGCATTTATGAGCGAGTTGCCCACGTGCTCGACGAGCTCATTGAATTTTACCTTTACAGGCCTGTACAGGTCTTGCTGGATGTCACAGATCGTCCTCTTTCTCTCCTCCGATGACTGTGGAAATACCAACACGGCTATTGTAGCCCCAATCAAACCGCCCAGGAACGACCCCAGCATTACATAACGCTTTAGCTTCCTGATCCCTTCTTCTTCCCCTACCATATGCCAATCCTCCCTTATAGATTAATTGTCCATATCTATACCACTATGAAACGATCATAACATGAATCATTTACTGCTGTCAATAGCGTACCACATCCCCAGCGATTCAGAGGATAGGACTATCCAAATATTAAAACTACCGCAATAACTTTACTCATTCGTTGATTTTCAATCTGTAGCCTATCCCCGGCTCATTGATCAGGAAATTGGGCCGTGCGGGGTCTGTCTCGAGCTTACGGCGAAGCTGCGCCATATATACCCTCAGGTATTGGGTCTGATTGGCGTACACCGCACCCCAGACCTCCCTCAGGAGCTGCGAATGAGTGATGACCTTGCCGGCGTTTTTGACCAGGACAGCCAAGAGATTGTATTCGATGGGGGTCAGGTGAACCTCGGTATCATTTAAATACACCTCCCTGGTTGAGAGGTCGATCCTGATATCACCAAAGACAAAGACTTGCTGCTTTTGAGTGGACTGTGCCAGCATCTTGTGTCGAAATGCCACCCGTATGCGGGCGAGCAGTTCATTGGCGCTAAAGGGCTTGGTCAGGTAGTCGTCGGCGCCGCTATCCAGCGCCCTGATCTTGTCCTGTTCCTGCTCCCTGGCCGAAATTACGATGATCGAGACGTCGCTGTAGCCCCTGACCTGACTTATGACCTCGATCCCGTCGAGGTCGGGAAGCCCCAGGTCCAGCAAGATGACGTCGGGATTGCGCGTAGCGGCCTGTATCAAACCCTCCGCTGCCGCAACGGCCTCAATAAGCCTGTAACCGTGACCCTTTAACGTGATCCGCAAAAAACGAACCATCTGTACCTCATCCTCTATCAACAAAATCAACCCATTATCCACTTATACCTCCACCCTGCTCAAAAACAAAAGAAACAAACAAACAAAAGGGGGGCTCCGCCCCCTAGCCCCCCGCAATGGGGCGGCGCTGCCCCCCCTTGACTCCCCTGCAAGGGCACCAGTGCCCTTGACCCCATAATGCTCAATCCGGCACCTCCACTTCGACTCCTGGCATAGATGGTTGTTTCCCTATGGGGAGGGTGAATTTGAAGGTTGCCCCGCCGTCATGTCGGTTTTCGGCCCAGACCTTGCCTCCGTGGGCCGTGACGATGGCCCGGCAGATGGTGAGTCCAAGCCCTATGCCACCAGCCTTGGAGGAGCTCCTGACAAACTTATCGAATATCCTCTCCTGTTCACCCTCTTTGATACCAGGGCCTTTGTCTTTGACCTCCACGGTAATCCAGGCGTCTTTTACGGTTGCGCATAGGGCTATGGGGGAGGCAGCGGGTGTGTACTTTATCGCGTTGTCCAGGAGGTTGATCAGCACCTGTTCAATGAGCAGGGGGTCGAGGTAGAGCATGGGCAGGTCTTCCGGGAGTGTTATCTCTACTGCCCTGTCCTTGAGGCGTTCGGAGAGGCGGTTAAGGGAGGCGCCAAAGGTCTCCTCGAGGGTGAGCCATTGTTTTTTTATGGTTATTGCCCCAGCCTCTATGCGAGTCATGTTGAGGACGTTTCTGATGATCTGGTTGAGGTGTTCGGCCTCCTCGTATATGGTCTGCAGGAGTTCGTGTCGTTCGGCTGCCTGGTAGGTGACATCTCCCTGAAGGAGTGTTGATGCCGCGCCGGTGATTGCGGCAAGGGGGGTGCGCAGGTCATGGGATATGGAGCTAAGGAGGGTGTTGCGAAGGGTTTCAGTCTCTGCCTTCAGGATGGCATGCCTGGCCTGTTCAGCCAGCAATATACGCTGGATCGCTATAGCAGTTTGGTTTACAAAGCCATCAAGGATATGCAGTTGTCCCTGCTCTAAGAATTCCTGTGAAGGGTCATGGAGCACGCCTATTACGCCCAGGGCCTCCGCGGCAGCCACAACAGGCAGATATAAGGCACTGGCGCCGGAGAGTGTATCCGTTGTGAAGCCGGCCTTCTGTCTGTGGTCAAAACACCACTGGGCTACACCGTGTTCCTTTTGGTCAAGCTCAAATGTATCGGCTCCGGTTGTGACGATCTTTAGGATCGTTGTATCATCGGGCATCAACACCACGGCACGACACGATAGGTCATCGCTGATGTGTCTTACTACGATTGAACAGAGCTCCTCTATGCCTCGCTGACGAACCAGCTCGCGACTGAGGCTGTAGAGAGCGGCGGTTGTCTGCTGGCTTTTTCTGGCGGCATCGGCCTGTTGTTTGACCCTTACCGTCAGCTTGCTTATCACAAGGGCTATGGCAAACATAACGGTAAAGGTTATCAGATAACCAGGAGAATTAACCGCAAGGGTGTAGCGAGGCGGGACAAAGAAAAAATCAAAGAAGGCAACGCCCAAAAAGGCGGTAAGAAAGGCGCTCAACTCCCCGGCACGGGTTGCCATGACCACAACCCCAAGCAGATACATCATGGCAAGATCGGCCGGGGCAACATACGGCTCCATCACCTCCGCAATGGCAGTGCAAACAGCCACGACAATAACACTTCTGAGCACGTCAGCCATCAATGGCCTTCGTTTTCTTGATTTAGCCACGGAGGCAGGCATTGGCTCACCCATGTCACCGCTGATGACATATACGTCTATATCGCCGCTTCCGCGCACTATATCATCCAGCACAGAGCCAAACAGCTTGTCCTTCCATCGTGGATGCGTGGGCTTGCCGATGATGAGCTTGGTGACATTACGACTCCTGGCATAGCGAAGGAGTTCCTCGCTGGCCTTCTGGGCCGTGAGTGTCACTGTTTCGGCCCCGAGGGTCTCGGCCAGGCGCATGTGCTCGGCAAGTTTTGCGAGGTCGTTTTTTGAGGGCTTTACCTTGGCGGGGGCATCGACGTGAACCGCTATCCAGTTGGCCCTAAGCCCGACGGCCATGCGCTTGGCTGCCCTTATGAGGTGTATGGAGCGCGGATTTGAGCTGACACTCACTAATATCCGTTCAGAGGCCGGCCATACCTCCTTGACCCCTTCCACCTCGCGGTAGCTTTGCATCTGTTCATCCACGCGCTGGGCGGTGCGGCGCAGGGCCAATTCTCTGAGGGCAAGGAGATTGCCCCGCCTGAAGAAATTATCCCTGGCCCGTGTGGCAAGCTGCGGGATATAAATCTTACCCTCTGTAAGCCTCTGCAGGAGGGCATCGGGGGAGAGATCGACGAGCTCTATCTCATCCGCCCGCTCGATTACAAAATCAGGCACGGTCTCTCTTATCGTTATGCCGGTGATCTGGGTCACTACGTCAGAGAGACTCTCTATGTGCTGGACATTTAAGGTGGTATAGACATTCATTCCAGCCTCCAGGAGTTCAAAGACATCCTGCCACCTCTTTTTATGTCGTGAGCCTGGGGCATTTGTGTGTGCGAATTCATCTACAAGGATGAGTGTTGGATTGCGTGCCAGGGCATAGTCTATATCGAACTCATACAGTGTCCTGCCGCGATACTCTATGCTGTGCCGTCCGATCATCTCGATGCCCGTGAGAAGGCCTTCCGTCTCCTTGCGACCGTGGGTCTCCACTATCCCGATGACGACGTCAACGCCCTCAGCTCGCTTCTGCCGTGCAGCCTCAAGCATGGCATAGGTCTTTCCCACACCAGGGGCCGCCCCAAAAAAGAGCTTCAGCTTGCCTTGGCTCTTGAGCCGCTCCTGCTGCTTCACCTGCGCTAAAAGCGCATCAGGGTCCGGTCTTCCCTCTTCTACCATAAACAGCTAAATCAAGTTAGACAGCCTACGACTGCTGACATTACTTTTAGACTCCTATGTACTAAAAAAAATGGAGAGCTAAAAGCCCCTCTCCATTTGCACGACTTACAAATATCTTTTATAATGTTGCTGTGGGTCCTTTTGCGTAATCTATCATACCCTGAAAGTCCACAACCACGGCAGGTTCATCTCCAACCACCCAGGCGTCATGGCCAATGGGTAACAAAGATACATCGCCAGCCTTACACTCAAACTTCGTGCCGTCATCCATCACAACCATTAGTGTTCCAGATATATGGTATTGAAAATGTGGAGCTTCGCAGCTCTTAGTTTTAACGATAGGTTGTACAGAAGTGGACCACCGCCATCCTGGTTCGAATGTAGCACGTCCTATTGTCGCTCCTCCAACTGTAATAAGTTCCACTTTACCTTTAGGAAAGATTCTAACCTCATTGGGGGTGTCAAAACTTTTAATATCGGCTTTATCTATGGGTTTTTGCATGGCACTTACCTCCTTTTCGAGAGTTTACCTTTTCTGTTCATAATCATTAGCTTCATTATTCTATGAAACTTCGACCTTAACCGCTTCGCTTATCCACGTACCGTGTAAATTGCAATTTTCGATGGCCTCAAGTTTTACGCTCTTGTCTAACTTGATCTTAAAAGTTGCAGAGGACGAGACAATGCCTCCTACGGGATATTCAGCCTTGGCTATTTCCTTGCCATCGGCAAGAAGACTGACAAATGTAATCCAATGCTCCGAGGTCGATGGATGCTCCTTCATAAATCCAACTTTAACGTTTACATCTATCCATTGCCCGGCCTTTGCCTTGTCAGGGGCATCAACAATCGGCACGTGAAGCTGCTCAGACACGCTTGGGCGATCCTTGCGCTTAAGCCTTAGTAATGGTTCACCTTTACCCTCATCGGCCAACAATTTGCCCGATGTCAATACTACTCCTGCGGCTACCGCACCTTTCAAAAAGTCCCGTCTTTGCATTTTTTTTCTCCTTCAGTGACCGTTATGAAACTTCGACCTTAACCGCTTCGCTTATCCACGTGCCGTGCAAATTGCAATTTTGGATGGCCTCAAGTTTTACGCTCTTATCTAGCTTTATCTTAAAAGTTGCAGAGGCCGAGACAATACCGCCTACGTTACGTTCAACCTTTGCTATTTCCTTGCCATCGGCAAGAAGGCTGACATATCTGATCCAATGCTCCGGGGTCGATGGATGCTCCTTCATAAACCCAACTTTAACATTTACATCTATCCATTGCCCCGCCTTTACCTTGTCGGGGACATCAACAAGCGGCACGTGGCCTTGCTCAAGCGCGCTTGGGCTATCCTTGCTCTTAAGCCTTATTGGTGGTTCACCTTTACCCTCATCGGCCAACAATTTGCCCGATGTGAAAACTACCCCTGCCCCTACCGCTACCGCACCTGTTAAAAAATCCCTTCTTTGCATTTTTTTCTCCTTTGTTCTGTTCTTAGATTTGATAGCTAATCCATCTATCCAGTATATCATATTTTTTGTACTTTTTCGTAAATTGTCTCTTGATAAGCAGGAAATCATAAGTAACTATAACGAGCAGGAAGGGGTCAAGGGGGCTGGCCCCCTTGCGGGGTGGGTCCGAGGGAGGGGCGGCCAGGCGCTCCCCTTTTTTCTTTATCTTAGGGGGTGATATTGTTATAAACGTTTATGCTATCTTACTTAGTAAGATAGTGTGTAAAACGATCGACGTAAGTAAAGATGGGGTCAAGGGGACTGGTTCCCTTGCAGGAGGGGTCTGAGGGGAGGGCGGCCAGGCGCTCCCCTTTGTTTTTGTCTTATCTTAGTTGTGGATTCTAGTCTGCCTCGACTGATTTTAGTAGCAGGGGGATAAAGAAGAGGATCATGGCTGTGCCCATCAGCATACCTCCGACTACCACGACGGCGAGGGGTTTCTGCACCTGGCTGCCCACACCATGAGCCAGGGCTGCCGGCAAAAGTCCCAAGGACGCCACAAAACCGCCCATGAGCACGGGCCTGAATTTCTCCTTTGCCGTCTCGATTATCGCCAGGTCCCTGTTCACCCCTCTGATCGTCAGCCTGATGAAGTGGTTGATGAGGATGGAGGCATTGAGCACCGACACCCCTATGATCGAAATGAATCCAACGATTGACGATACACTTATGGATTCCCCCGTGATTAGAAGGCTCATCAGTCCCGCAAATGCCGCCAACATGGGGGCTGCCATCGTAATAAGCACGTTTCTGACAGACCTGTAGAGCATATACAGCGTGGCCAGTATCAGAAAGAGCGATATCGGGATAGAGACATAAAAACGCTTAAAGGACTCCTTCATCTCATTGAACATCCCGCTCCACTCCATGTAATAGCCTTGCGGGAGTTTGAGCTTTGATATCTCTATCTGTGCCTGCCTGACTGTCCCGCCGAGGTCCTTTGACGTGACCGTAAACTTTATCGGTATATATCTCCTAAACCCCTCCCTGTATATGAATGACGCGCCCGTATCGTAGTGGACATTGGCAATCCGTGACAGCGGGATAACCCCGCCGTTAGGAAGGACAATGGGGATGCTCTCGATCTTCCCGAAGGTATTTCTGTAGTCAGAGGGGAAGCTCACTACGAGCGAAAAGCTCTTTGCCCCCTCGATCACCTTGTCTATCTCCTTGCCTCCCAGGGAGACGGAGACGGTGTCGAGCACCTCCGCAACGCTCAGTCCAAGCGCTGAGGCATTTTCTCTGATCACCTCTATCAGCAGATTGGGTTGTCCCAGTTCCCGCATGATTCCCTCGTCTTCTATACCCTTGACCTTCTCAAGGCCATCCTTGACGCCCTTTGCGATTGCGTCGAGTTCGACCAGGTCATCGCCGAATATCTTTACGGAGTTTTCGCCCTTTACCCCCGACATGACCTCCTCAAGGTTGTCCTGGATATACTGGGAGACGTTGATATCCGCATTGGGAAAGAGTCTCCTCAATTTCTCTCTCACCACATCTTCCAGGTCATCCTTGGTCTGTCCTGCCTGCCATTGGTTGTAGGGTCTCAGGAGCGCCGTGTATTCCGAGTTGAACGGCCCGTTGGGGTCTGTGCCGTCTTCAGGCCTTCCTATCTTAAAATCAACGGTCTGTACCTCGGGGAAGCCCAGGAGGAGGTCTTTGGCCTTCTTGGCGTTTTCGTATGTCTTGTTCAAGGAGATGGAGTAGGGGAAGGATATCCTTATGTAGATATTGCCCTCATCCATCTTTGGCAGGAACTGACTGCCGATCATATTTCCCCCGATCAGCAGGCCTGCCGCCACCACAATGAAGACCACCGCAATGACCTTCACCCTGTTTGACAACAATATCTTCACGATGTGGATATACCCCTCCCTGAGATAATTGACAAATCCAAATTCCCTGTCATGGACGTTTTTCAAAAAGAGGGTCTTTGACGCCACCAGATAGGTAAAGGTCAGCAGAAAGGTAAAAAGGATCGCGTAGAGATAGGTCTTTGCCATTGGAGAGAATATCTGTGCCTCCGCCCCCTTCATCATGAATATCGGGACAAATGCCAGCAGGATGACGCTTATCGAAAACAACATCGGTTTGCCTATCTCATGAGCGGCCATTTCGATCGACTTTACGCCGGTGCCGTACTTCTTGGAGAGCCTGAAGTAATCCTCAATGAGGATGAGGGGGATATCCGCTATTATACCGAAGTCTATCGCCCCTATCGAGAGGAGATTGGCCGACTCCCCCCTGAGCGCCATCAGCGAAAGGGTTATCAACAGCGATATAGGGATCACGAGGGCTGTCAACAGCGCGGCCCTCACGCTGCCAAGAAAGAGGAAGAGCGCAATGGCCACCAGCGCTACACCCGACATCGCCGTCTCCACGACCTTCTTTACCACAGTGATAATCAGGTCCCATCTCTCATAATAGGGCACTACCTTGATCCCCTTGGGAAGTATCCTGTCGTTGAGCTCTTTAATCTTCTGATGGATCGATTTTATTGAGGGGATGCTCTTGGCGCCCTTTCTGAGAACCACTACGCCTATAACGACATCGTCCTTCTGGTTCAGCCCAACGATGCCGGTCCTTGGGATATTGCCTATGCTAACCGCAGCGATATTCCTGACGATTATAGGCTTTCCATTCTTTACGGCAATAAGGGCGTTTTCAATGTCGGCGAGGCTCTTTATAAGACCCAACCCCCTGACCATATAATACTGGTCACCCATCTCGATGACCCTGCCGCCAACGTTGAGGTTCGTCTTTGAAAGCGCATCGATGAACTGCGAAAGGGTTATCCCGTACTTGACAAGATTATCAGGCTGGATAGTAACATTATAGGCCTTTATATAGCCGCCTTCACTTGGGACATCCTCGACTCCGTCGGCGGTCTTAAGATGCCTTGCCACGGTCCAGTCCTGGATGGTGCGTAGCTCAAGCAGATTGTCTGAGCCGGTGACGTTGTATCTCATGACCTCGCCGATGGGGTTGGGGATAATGGAGGGTTGTATGCCGTAGGGCAGTGTCACATTGGCAAGCCTGTTTATAACCTCCTGCTTGGACTCCTTGTAGTTTATCCCATAGGTAAACTTACACTTTACGTCGGAAAGTCCGTAGAGGGAGATGGAGTTGATCCTCTCCAACCCCTCCATCCCGGCAAGGGCGACCTCAATGGGGACAGTTATCTGCCGCTCCACCTCTTCCGCCGACCTGCCTTCAAAGAGAGACACGAGTTCCACGATCGGGGGCGCTGGGTCTGGAAAGGCCTCTACGTTGAGGTCCTTTACAAAGAAAAGAGACAAGGCAAACGCCGAGGATGTCAGCAGGATAAACAGGAGGCTGTGATGGCTGACAAAGATGACCCATTTCCTCATGGCGTCTCCATTTCCATAGCGCTGTGCAGTATTTCGTCGCCGTCTTTGAGTCCTTCCACGGCCATGAGTGTCTCAGAGGCGTCTCTGACGGGCGTTATCTCTTTCTCCGTGAATCTTCCACCGTCCTTGAGCTTTACGTAAAACTTCTTTTTCTTGTAGATGATGGCGGTCTTTGGGACTATCGGCAATATCCTTTCCCCCTGGAGTATCTTGATCTTCAGAAACATATTCTGTTTGCAGAGTTCTGTGGCGTTGAGTATCCTGATGTAGGTCTTGATCGTCTTTGAATCAGCGTCTTCGACGTCGCTTATATAGAAGATCACGCCCTTAAACTGGACATCGGGAAAGACATCAACGTAGAAAGTAACCTCCTTGCCCTCCTGAATCTTGACGATATCGGTGTCGTAGATATTTGCGACAACCAATATCTTTTTCGGGTTGGCGATAATCATCAAAGGGGCGTTGGTATCGAATCGGTCCCCGATGTGTGCCTGGATATCGGCTACCGTTCCATCGATGGGGGCCTTGATTATCAACCTATCCGGAGAGACCTCCCCGGAGGAAGCGCCATATATGTCGAGCTTCTTTTTCAATCCCTCCGATAGAGCCTTTGCCTGTTCATAGCTTGCCTGGCTGTTGAGGAGGTCATTCTTCGTAACGGTTCCAACCTCAAATAGCTCTTTGTTGAGATTGTATATCCGCTCGGACTGTTTAAGCTGCGACAGCGTCGATATGTAATTTGCGTAGGTATCGCTGACGTCAGAGCTCCTGATAACGACCAGGGGCGTCCCCTTTTTAACAACGTCGCCTATCTTCACGGATATCGCCTCAACAGACCCAGGAAGGGGAGAGAGTATCTTTGCCGCCCCCTCAATACCCGCCTGAAGGCTGCCAGTGGCCTCTATGAACGCCTGAACCTTCTGGAAAGTTACCCTGTAGGTGTGTAGCTCCGCCTTTGCCTCCTCCTTGGGGGGATCCACTTTTTGACAACCCCAAAAAAGAGAGAGAGAAATAAAAATAAGTATCATGACGTAAATATTTATAACATCAGGATTAAGATTAGGATTAAGAATTATGGGGTCAAGGGCACTGGTGCCCTTGCAGGGGGTTCTAAA
>JADFXD010000091.1 GCA_015233725.1 Nitrospirota bacterium
TCAACGACAAGGACATCTTCCAAAAGGGCGTGACATTTATAAATGATAAAGAGACGTTAAGAAAGGCTCTGCTCCAGGGATATGAAAGGAAGAGGGCTATCGTCTCCCTGTCTGATATCCTGGCAGCGATTGCCAGAAGGCGCGGTTGATAAGAAGGAGAAAAGACAAGAAAGGGGCGGCGCTTCTTAACCCTGGCCCCCCCTGCAAGGGCAGGGGTGAGGCACGATGTTATCGCAGCGGGGGGCGAGCCGCCCCTGGCTCAACATCGTCGCACCCGCCCCGGCCAACAAGAGGTCCCCTTGACGCGCCGTAAAGGGTTGGTTGCTTAGAACGACGGTTAGTTGGTAGTTGACTGGGGGAGTGAGCCCTCCTTGTTCTTCTTCTGGAAATAATATGGATACTAAGGTTAAAGTTTTTTAACAGATGACCGATAAATATAAGCAATAGAGTGAAAACGGTATTTGGTAGAAAGGTGAAAGAGACTAACGTTAAGGAAGGGGGGGTAGAAGAGAAAGGGGTAAGCCCTGTTCTAACGGGTTGGTACTGAATTTAAGGCAATAGCGGGAAGCTATTATTAAGAATACGATAAAATTTACACGGAGGTAAGACATGGCATTTTCAGTGCAAACAAACATGATGTCACTTGAGGCACAGAGGAACCTGAGGCAATCGCAGCCGCTATTACAGCAGGCTATGCAGAGGTTATCGTCAGGTTACAGGGTAAACTCGGCAAAGGACGACGCGGCGGGATTGGCAATCGCAACCAGGATGGATAAGCAGACACGTGGTCTGACAGTGGCAGTAAGAAACGCTAACGATGGTCTCTCCATCGCCCAGACCGCAGAGGGCGCAATGACCGAGATAGTCAATAACCTGCAAAGGGTCAGGGAGCTTGGCACCCAGGCAATGAGTGGACAGTACGGCGTTTCGGATGTTGCGTTTATGCAGAAAGAGGTTGACGCCCTGGTTGAGGAAGTCGGTAGAATCTCTGAGCAGACCAAGTTCAATGACAAGAGGGTTCTGGACGGTAATCTTAATGTAAGATTGCATGTAAGTTATGCAGCCAGTGATGCCCAGGTAAAACTTATAGTTGGCTCAATGAATACCGATGTCCTCGGTGGCACTACATTTTCAGCCACTGGTAAGGATGGTGCCGCGATGTTTCTGAAGGACATACACACTGCCACCACATCAGGGGTGGATGGTATCGGCGATGCCACATTTACAGTTAGTACGGGCGCTGCCCCTACGTATAGTTACACGGCAAAGGCTGTGATCACCTATACCGGTCAGGCTTCACTCTATGTTGCAGATTCTACCAGTATAACTGGTTATTCATCGAGGGCTTCCAATACAATAGCCATCGTAGACGGGGCATTAAATTATGTTCTGTCCGAGAAGTCGAAGATGGGTGCAAGGGCTAATCAATTGGACGCTGTCGTACGTAATCTAGACAACGTTATTGAGACGACTACTGCATCAAGGAGTCGAATCATGGATGCCGACTTCGCTCAAGAGACATCCAACATGACGAAGGCCCAGATACTACAGCAGTCTGGTATCTCTGTCCTGGCGCAGGCCAATAGCAGTCAGCAAAATATACTTGCCCTATTGAGGTAGAAACTGTTACTATAGTTATGAGGGAGGGGAGGGAGACGTTGTTCTCTCCTCCTCTCTCTTTAAAAAGGTCATCATTTAATGATGGAGGTGGTGAGGTATGATTGAGGCAATAGCAAGTGTAATGCCGGTTAACCTGGTAATGAAGGTTGATGTCTCTGGTGGGGGATATGACTCGGCACAGGGGTTGTCCGGGCATGGCGGTAATGGCATGACTGGCGACAGCGTTAGTCAGGATGCCGGGCAAGGGATGAAGTGGGGCGATGGTGATAATGTCGCTATCAAGCCAGTTGTGGCCCCAGGTAAAAATGCAGTAAATAATGAAACTGTAAATAAGGTTGATGATCTAAAAAAATTTGTAAGTAAGGAAACTGATAATACAAGCGCTGCTGATACGCAGCAAACCAAGGCATACTTTGAGATCGACGATGACGGCAAGGCAGTGATCAAGGTAGTTGATTCCGAAGGAAAGGTAATAAAGCAGATGCCGCCCGAGGATTACAAGAAGGCGGTGCGCCGTCTGGAAGAGGTCTATAAAAAGCTATTTCATAAGGAGGTTTAGATATGGCTACAATAACAACATCGACAGGGCTGTACTCTGGTCTGAATACGGGCGACATAATTGATAAATTGATGGCCATAGAGCAGCAGCCCCTTGATAACCTGAACACAAAAAAGGCGTCCTATCAGAGTGAGATAAGCGCCTATGGTGATATAACATCGTCAATATCCGCTTTGAGGACAGCGGTTCAAGGGCTAACGTCACAAAACGTGGCATCTTCCTCGGTAACGTCTTCGGATACTACTGTCTTAAATGCCAGTGTCAGTTCACAGACCTCTGTCTCGCCAGGGCAGTACAATGTAACGGTCGTAAATACGGCGTTAGATGAGAAGCTCAGGTCCCAGGCCTATGACAGCAGTTCAGCGGTCTTTAAGACAGGGACGCTTACCGTCAGAAACGGTAATTCTTCAAAGGATATAGCGATAACCGCTTCTAACAATACCCTCTCAGGCATAGCTGGCGCTATAAACAGCGCTGGGGTTGGTGTCAGCGCCTCTATTGTCCATGATAGTACAGGATATAAGATGGTACTCTCCGCCGCTGGAGGCGGGGCGTCAGGGGATATCAACGTTAGTGGAGCGGATGGTGGCCCTGTGGGCTTGAGTCTGAGTGGTTTGAATTATGACTCTGAATTTGGTGGATCAGGTAACGGCATGACGCTTATGCAGAGTGGTCGTGATGCGGAGGTTAATATTGATGGCATGACCGTTACCAGTCATTCC
The DNA here is from genome assembly GCA_015233725.1 of Nitrospirota bacterium. Classification (GTDB taxonomy): domain Bacteria; phylum Nitrospirota; class Thermodesulfovibrionia; order Thermodesulfovibrionales; family Magnetobacteriaceae; genus Magnetobacterium. The sequence goes on from JADFXD010000091.1 coordinate 2,902, forward strand.
AATACGCTAACGGACGCAATAAGTGGACTAACCCTGAATCTGCTAAAGAAGTCCCCGAGTTCGGGGGGGTCGCAGGAGTCGCTTCAGCTCACGGTTAGTCAGAATCCAATGTCATCTTCCACAAACATCAAGGCCTTTGTGGATTCCTACAACTCAGTAATAACCAAGCTAAATGCTGATTATGCGAAAGATCAACCCCTTGCCAACGATAATACCGTGACAGACATCCTGTCTCAGTTGCGGCAAGTCACAACTACGACCTATGGTGGTAAGACACTCGCACAGTATGGTATCAGCCACGACAAGACTGGCGCGCTACAGATAGAGTCTTCCAAGGTGGACTCCTCAGCGACGGCGGATCAATCCGGTTTCTATAATACGATTAACGCCTTCAGTACTGGCTTCGACAACATCTTAAAGAATATCGTGTTGACCCTGATCCCGACAAGAACCAATACCCTTAGCACACAGGTAACTCAACTAACTAGCGATGCAGACCAGATGACTACGTCGCTGGCTCAAACCAAGACGTCTTTGCAGAATAAATTCGCAGCTATGGAAGCAACTATTGCTGACTTGCAGACCCAAAGCGCAAGTATGGGTGGGACAACCTCAGCAAGTACAACAGGTATAACAGCTAAAGTAATTTAATAAAGGAGGATTTTATAATGACAAACTCAGCGTATGCACAAACTGCTTATATCAACATGGATATCAGCAGCTTATCCCCGCTTGATCTCATAATCAAGCTGTATGATGGGGCGATTAACTTCCTGAACAAGGCGGTTGTTGCAATTAACAAGAAGGACAAGGTGCAGAAGATTCAGTACCTGAATCGGAGCAGGATGATTGTCGAGGAGCTTCTCTTCTCTCTGAACGTTGAAGAGGGCGGAGAGGTCGCGGTGAACCTACAGGACCTCTACACGTATATGCTCCTTGAGCTCACAAGGATAAACGCATCGGAATCTATCGATAAGATATATCACGTCCAGGAGCTGTTAAAGACCCTGAGGAGTGCGTGGGTTGAAATAAAGACAACCGTGTCGCCCGCAGAGTTGGCAAGACAACAGATGGCAGCCAAGGCACACTAGAGATATAAACGCCGTATTGTAGCGGTAGTGCTGATCGCAAAAACAGTGTTGACAAACGGTAACGCTTGTGTTATCATTATTATGCTTGATGTGCGTTGAGGTTAAATAAAGGTCAATAGAGAATAAATCGAGTGGATAGTTAGGTCATGCCGCTTAAGGTAGGTGATAATATAATCTGCAAGTATCAGCCAAGGTATGAACAGTATAAAGCGGAGGTATTATCTGTAAAGGATGAAGACATTGTAGTGAGGCAGACTGAGTCAATACCAGTAAAGGTGTTGAAGGGTCAGCATGTGTTTTTTATGGCCAATGGCTTAGGTTACTTTGCGGAGATAGTCAATATCGAGGGTAGTGCTATCTTTATGAAGGGTGTTGGCGCCGAGGAACGAGATTCCTTTCGTGTAGAAGATATCATGCCTGTGATCGTGCAAAAGGTCGATGGGGATGTCTATATGAAAAGAGCGAAGGTGATCTCCGAAATGGGAGTAGATATCTCAAGGCTCCGAAAATCCACATTAGATGTTGCAGATGATACAGTGAGTCCAATGCTGTGGAAGATGCTTGTCGATATAAATGCAAAACTAAGTATAATGCTCGATCTGCTTACGTTTGGCAAAGAAGGCCTGATGAGTGCAGAAGAGGTACATGTTAATCTGAGCGCATCAGGTATGAGTCTGAATGTCAAGGAGAAATACAGGCTAAGGGATTGCGTCGAGGTGAAGATACTCCTGCCAACCTCACCACCAGTGGGGATTATTGTCTATGGTATAGTGGTTAGGGTGAAAGAGTTGATGGATATGCCCGGGTCTGAGATCGCTATAACGTTTATAGATATGGAAGAAGATGTAAGGGATGAGCTGATCCAGTACGCTCTAAAGAGACAGAGAGAAATATTGAGAAGACAGAGGGAGTATAGGGGATGAAAAGGCCAATTTGTATTGAACCTACCCCACGACTGTAAGGAGATATCCAAATGATGGGAGCAATAAAATGATGGACACAATAAGATAAATGACAGTATTAGTAGGTATGGTAATAGTTCTGACGGCGGTTGTTGGCGGCTACCTGATGGAGCATGGCAATCTGGCGTTATTGATAAATCCAGCGGAGTTTTTTATAATTGGCGGTGCGGCCTTTGGATCATTTGTCGTTGCCTCACCGAAAAAGGTACTGTTGATGACGGCAGGTAAGTTAAAACACCTGTTTAGCGAAGGTACGGCAAATAAGGAATCCTACCTGGAGCTGCTGTCGCTGATGTTTCTGGTCTTTTCAAAGGTGCGAAAAGAGGGGTTGATATCCATCGAACAAGACGTTGAAGACCCTAATAAAAGCGCCATATTTCAGAAGTACAAGAGCCTGTTTGCAAATAAAGGCGCCCTTGGCTTTATCTGTGACAATCTCAAGGTGATAATAACTACCAGTATGCCCACACACGAACTGGATGAACTCCTTAATATCGACATAGAGGCACATTCACACGAAGAGATGCTACCTGCCCAGAGTATACAGAAGATGGCCGACGCCCTCCCAGGATTTGGAATTGTGGCGGCTGTCATGGGCGTCGTGCTAACAATGGGAAAGATCAATAGCCCTCCCGCAGTATTGGGTCATAGCATTGGTTCAGCGCTGGTGGGCACCTTCTTAGGCGTGCTTTTGTGCTATGGATTCGTTGGACCTATAGCCAGTAACCTGGAGCTAAAGGCCAAGGAAGAAGAGGTCTATTATCATATCATAAGGGTGGCCCTGGTTGCCTTTGTTGGCGGAGCCGCCCCACAGATGGCTGTCGAATCCGGGAGAAGGGCTATACCCAGCTCCGAAAGACCATCCTTTAGTGAACTGGAGGACTCTATCAGGAAATGAGCACCAAGGGACAAAGCATTATAATCAAGCGGGTCAAAAAGGCTGGCCACGGCGGAGGACACGGAGGGTCATGGAAGGTGGCCTACGCAGACTTCGTCACGGCAATGATGGCGTTTTTCCTGCTCATGTGGCTGCTGTCAATGGTCTCACCGGAAAAACGCCTGCAACTGTCAAAGTACTTCGCACAGATGACTATATACGATAGTCTTGGCGTTTCCTTTCTTGGCAAGGGTGCAGAGGTGCTTGATACCCAAATCCCCAGGAGCGAACTTATGCCATCAGAAAAGCAGGTTGGTAGTTTTTTTTCGATAAAAGATGAACTACAACAGAGACTAAAAAAAGAGATAGAAAAAAAGATGGCCGATGTAAAAGAACAGGTACTCATTGATGTCGTTGAAAACGGCGTGCGGATACAACTTACAGATAAAGAGGGGAAACCCATGTTCCCCCTGGGAAAGGCCGAATTGTCCCCCGATGCAAAAAAAATACTCAAGATCGTAACCGAAAACATAAAGAACATTAATGACGCCAAGGTCTCTGTCGAGGGCCATACCGATGCACTCAACTACGCCACCTCCAAGTACACCAACTGGGAGCTATCCACCGACAGGGCATCCTCGGCAAGAAAAGAACTCGAAATCAACGGCCTGAACCCCGACCATATTGCCAAGGTGGCAGGCTTCGCAGCAACAGACCCACTTATAAGAACAGACCCAACCGACCCAAGAAACCGCAGGATCAGTATCCTCGTTTATTCTGAGACCAGTGGCGAAGGTATCAAAAAAATAGATGTGATAAAAGAAATATCCAAGTCTAAATCTAAATAACTGTCTGGCAACACAACATTTATGAGACATCAATAGCTCACACATGATATACCGTGAATGAAAGTTACGTTGAATCTGTTAGAAGGACCAGGGGCAGGGAGGAAATTATTCTTCACTGAGCCTGACACGTTTCTTGTCGGAAGATCAAAGAGGGCACACCTGAGGTTGGGCCCCGAGGCAGACCGTTACCTATCGCGTACCCACTTTATACTCGAAATCCGTGCAACCATTTGCATCATTACAGACCTCAACAGCACAAACGGAACCCTGGTAAATGACAAACGCATCCACAGGATGGAGCTCTTTGATGGCGATCTAATCAGGGTAGGCAATACACTCATAAGGGTCAACATCGATGAGGACGAGACAGAAAGACAATCCAATGTCGTGTGTACGGTATGCGGCAATAACGTCACCGATGAGGTCGGTAACATCCCCCCCGAGCAATCCAAGGACATGGTCTACACATGCAAGAAGTGTAAAGCAGAAGAGCAAGAGCAAAAGCACCTCAAGACACTCGAGGAAGAAAAGATTAAGGCAAAACCAAGACTCAACCTCCAATGCGTCAGCTGTCATGCTGACCTCTCAAGCGTCGCAAATAGCGATGGCTGTGCCGCAGAGTTTCCAGAAATGCTGTACTTATGCACTGATTGTGCCAAAAAGGAGCAGAGACCTCCCCTGCCACATAAGACGATGGGAGACTATACCGTCCTGTATGAAATTGGCAAGGGCGCTATGGGCATTGTGTTTAAGGCCGTACACACTCAAACCCGAAGGGTCTGCGCAATTAAGCAGATACATTCCGACGCTGTAAGAAACGAGGACAGCCGCAAGCTGTTTGAACGTGAATCAGAGGTACAATCTATGGTTTTACATCCAAACCTTGTCAGAAATCTTGGAAGGGGTGTGGTGGGTAATGTACCATTTTTTGTTACGGAGTTCCTGGCAGGCGGTGATGTCTCGCAACTGATGAGAAAGGTATTTAAAGGCCCTGTGCCAGTGCCCCTTGCGGTGAGGATCACGCTGCAACTGCTAAAGGGATTAAGCTCGCTTCACGGCAGGGGATTCATCCACAGAGACCTTAAGCCATCAAATTTCCTCTTGAGCCGTCCCTACGATGACCCTGATTTTGTGGCCAAGATAAGCGACTACGGACTGGCCAAATCCTACGAGGACGCCGGTAACTCCCTTTACGACTATACACAGACCGGTAAGTTTGGAGGCTCGTTGATGTTCATGCCCCCTGAGCAGATAACAAATTACAAGTTCGTTAAACCCCCATCCGATGTATATGCCATCGGTGTCAGCCTCTATTTCCTGCTGACCGCCAAATACACCATTGACGTCAATAAGGCCGACGACGCCCCAGGGGCCCCTAAAAAAAGGACGCGTCACCCCGTGGAGATTATCCTGGAGGATTCAACCATCCCAATCCTAAAACGTAAGGCCGACCTCCTGCCCCAATTGGCCGAGGTCGTAGATAAGGCCGTCATGAAAGAGGCCGATAAACGCTATCAAACCGCTGACGAATTCCGAGAGGCCCTCAAGTGGGTATCAAAGAAATATAGCTTCTAAAGAGCTGAAAAGTGCAAAAGTATAAGGATAACAAATACAGAGTGAACTATACGATCGTAATCACACATGAGGCTGAGAATGACATTAAGGAGGCGTTTTTATGGTATGAAGGTAAGTACATGGACAGAAGTTTTTATATAACATTATGATTGAGCATTATGGGGTCAAGGGGGCTTCTTCGTGGCCGGGGCGGGTGCGACCCGCTGCGACAACATCGTGCCTCACCCCTCCCCTTGCAGGGGGGTCTGAGGGGGGCCAGGAGCGGTAAAGAAGCTGCCAGGCGTCCCCCTTCTTTCTCTATAGCGTAATCTCAGTACCTCTCAAATTCATGGCCATCATCAGAGATTTCACTGTCCTTAATGCCCAAGGAAATGCCTGTCCTCTTTTTATCTGCGTGCAGCTCTCCTGGCTTGGAATGCGATTCAGACCTTCCAGGGTTTTGTCTAACAGCGTGGGCAATCCTTGCCTTTTGTGGGGGGAGGGACTTCCTCTGCGTCAACGCTGAAACCCTTTCCTTGACCTCGTCTCCGGTCTTAAAGAACGAGATTACGGATTGTAGTTGTTCGGCCTGACTTGACAGCTCCTCGGAAGTTGACGCCATCTCTTCCGAGGATGAGGCGTTTTGTTGAATAACCTGGTCCAGTTGCTGGATGGCCTTGTTGATCTGTTCAGCGCCGGAGTTTTGTTCGGCGCTTGCGGCGCTTATCTCCTGTACCAGCTCCGCAGTCTTATTGACATCCGGCAATATGGCGGCCAGCATCTGTCCGGCCTTGTCGGCTACATCGACGCTTGCGGAGGCCTGTTGGGTGATCTCCCCGGCCGCGACCTGACTCCTCTCCGCCAGCTGCCTGACCTCGGAGGCAACAACGGCAAAGCCCTTGCCGTGCTCTCCTGCACGGGCGGCCTCTATGGCGGCGTTGAGGGCCAACAGGTTTGTCTGTCTGGCTATCTCCTCTATGATCTTTATCTTGTCGGCTATCTCCTTCATTGCCACTACGGTCTCGGACACCGCCTTGCCACCTTCCTGGGCGTTGATAGCGGATTTTTTGGCCATCCGCTCGGTCTGCTGGGCATTGTCTGAGGTCTGCTTGATATTGGATGACATCTCCTGCATAGATGCCGAGGCCTCTTCTGCCGCGGCTGCCTGTTCTGCGGCGCCCTGAGACAGTTCCTGGGCACTGGCACTGAGCTCCGCACTGCCGGCTGATACGTTATCTGAGGCAGATTTTATCTCCATCACCACATCTGTGAGCTTCTTAACCATCTGCCCTAAGGCCCTCATCAACTCGTCTTGCGCCGACCTCTCCCTTATCTCGACAACGAGATTACCGCCGGCTATCTCCTTTGCTACCTCCGTTATGCGATTGCTCGCCTTTATCAGTACGTTGAGGTTGTTCTTGATGGTGTTGAAGTCACCGTTATAGTTGTCGGAGATGACATCGGGGATATCGCCCTTGCTGATCCTGTCGATATAGTTTGCCGCCATGTTTAGTGGTCCAATGACGGTGTCAAGGGTCTTGTTTATACCAGAGACGAGCCTCTGCCATCCGCCCGCAAACAGATTGGCGTTGGCACGCGTATTAAGCTCCCCGGCAACCGCGGCATTGATTATCACATCTATCTCTGTAAGCACGTTTGTGATCCTCTGAACCATCTGCCCTAAGGCCCTCATTAACTCGTCTTCTGGCGATCTTTCCTTTATATCGACGGCAAGATTGCCGTTGGCTATCTCCTTTGCTACCTCCGTTATGCGATTGCTCGCCTTTATCAGTACGTTGAGGTTGTTCTTGATGGTGTTGAAGTCGCCGTTGTACGTATCCGTAATAGCCGGCGGGATATCGCCCTTGCTGATCCGCTCGACGCAGCTTGCCGCCACGTTTAACGGTCCAATGACGGCATCGAGGGTCTTGTTGACGCCTTCAACGATCTTCTTGTAGTCGCCGTTGTGCCTTGTGACGTCGGCCCTGGTTGCCAGTTTACCGGCCACCGCCGCATCGACAAGGACGTTTGCATCGGCTACGAGGGCATTGATATTTGCTATGCAGGCATTGAGGTTGTTCTTGACGGTGTTGAAGTCACCGTTGTACGTATCCGTAATAGCCGGCGGGATATCGCCCTTGCTGATCCTGTCTACATAGTTTGCCGCCACGTTTAACGGTCCAATGACGGCATCGAGGGTTTTGTTGACGCCCTCAACGATCTTCTTGTAGTCGCCGTTGTGCCTTGTGGCATCAGCCCTGGTTGCCAGCTTACCTGCTACCGCCGCATCGACAAGGACGTTTGCATCGGCTACGAGGGCATTGATGTTTGCTATGCAGTCATTGAGGTTGTTCTTGACGGTGTTGAAGTCGCCGTTGTACGTATCTATAATAGCGGGCGGGATATCACCCTTGCTGATCCTGTCAACGTAATTGGCCGCTACGTTTAATGGCCCAATGACGGCATCGAGGGTCTTGTTGACGCCCTCAACGATCTTCCTGTAGTCGCCGTTGTGCCTTGTGGCGTCGGCCCTGGTTGCCAGCTTACCTGCTACCGCCGCCTCGACAAGGATGTTGGCGTCGGCTACGAGGGCATTGATGTTTGCTATGCAGGCATTGAGGTTGTTCTTGATGGTGTTGAAGTCGCCGTTGTACGTATCTTTAATAGCGGGCGGGATATCGCCCTTGCTGATCCTGTCAACGTAATTGGCCGCCACGTTTAACGGTCCAATGACGGCATCGAGGGTCTTGTTGACACCATCGACGATCTTCCTGTAATCGCCGCTGTGCCTTGTGGCATCGGCCCGGGTTGCCAGCTTCCCGGCCACCGCCGCCTCGACAAGGATGTTGGCGTCGGCTACGAGGGCATGGATGCTTGCTACGACACGCCTTAAGGATTGAGCAAGTAATCCGACCTCGTCCTTTGCATCCTCAACGATATCTATATCCAGGTCTCCTGCAGCCAGCCTGTTAGCGGCATTGAGCATGTTATTAACCGGCCTGGAGATTAACCTTGCGATGAAAAGCCCCAGGATGACGGCAAGGAGCATACCACCTGCCGTAAAGGCGATGATCATCGTTGTTACGGTCTTGGCCTCTCTCTGGTTTTTATCAGCTATAGCCTTGGCCGCTGTTAGATTGTATGCAATGACCTTCTCTATGGCCTTTTCTCCTACACTGCCTGCCCTGGCCAACTCACCGTGCATAAAGCTAACCGCTTCAACCTGTTTACCAGCCAATGCCAGCTCAATAAACCTGTCCACAAGCGGATAGTAGACTGCCTTGGCATCAAGGAACTCCTTGAAATTAGCCCTGTCCGTGTCATCAAGAAATGTGGCTTCGTATCCTGTAGACGCTTTATCTATCTTGTCCCTGAGTTCCTTGACGAGGTTCGTGTACTTCGATCTCTCCTCTGCTTTTTCGCTTAACAGGATATTTCTCACCGTAACGCGAATCTTCTGGAAATCCTGGGTGACCTCGGCCATCACACCAACAGAGACCAACATATTATCATGCATATCTTTGTTAGCAGCCGCGAGTTTGCCAACACTATTAATACCTATGTAGCCTATCGCACCTGCAATCAGGGCTACCAGCACAAAACCCGTTACCAGCTTTGAGCTGATCTTTAAATCATAAAACCACTTCATAACGATTACCTCCTTAGAGTCATTTAAGTTATGTTTTTAAAACTAGCCTTTACCTGGTCACCCATTATACGCCTAACCTAAAGGTTTATGGTTCACCCATATTTACTCTCTTTAGCATTGTATTTAATGCCGGTTTTTGATTATAACAGTAAACTTGCCTAAAATGCAAGGTAGAAATCCCTGAGGGTGCATCAAAAATCAAAGGGTGCTTTTTTTAGCCCTCACAAATGTTTTAGAATATAGTTATGACAAACAACCTAAAACATAGGAGGGCTATATGAATAATATAACAAACATAGGAGATGAAGCAAGGGATAAATTAATATCAGAAATAGAAGATGATGTTAAAGGGTGCTGTAAAGGGAGTAGTGGGAGATGTGTTTGATATAAATACGGTAGAAAAAAGTTTAACGGAGTTGCTTATTTTAGTTCGTAAGAAAGTGACAGAGGGGATATTCCAAAGAAATATTTTTCAGTATTTAATGATGACAATAAATCTCTGGAGGGTTTTAAAAATAGGACTACCTTAGAGGCACACAACTTTGGGTTTCACAATTATGTG
>JADFXD010000092.1 GCA_015233725.1 Nitrospirota bacterium
TGGGATAGAAGGATGGAGGCCAATCAAGAGGCCAACCAAAAAGAGTGGGATAGAAAGATGGAGGCCAATCAAGAGGCCAACCAAAAAGAGTGGGATAGAAGGATGGAGGCCAATCAAGAGGCCAACCAAAAAGAGTGGGATAGAAGGATGGAGGCCATGGAAAAAAAACGCCTGCAGGACAAAGAAGAGTGGGATAAAAAGTGGGAGGCCAACCAAAAAGAGTGGGATAGAAAGCAGGAGGCCAGGCAAAGGGAGTGGGATAAAAAGCAGGAGGCCAGGCAAAGGGAGTGGAACAAGAAATGGGGAGAGACAGCCAACAGGTTGGGTACGCTTGTAGAGGATGTAGTGGCTCCCAACATTGAGGGCCTTGCATACAGTTACTTTGGTTGTAAGAGGATAGACCTCTTTGCACCCAGGATAAAAAGAACCAGCAGAAGAGACAGGTCAATGCTCAGAGAGTTCGATTGTATAGCCATCTGCGATGAGTTGATAATCGTCAGCGATACAAAGACCACGCCAACCGTTGATAAAGTAAATAGTTTTATTGAGGTATTAAAGGATATCTTCGATTACTTTCCGGAGGCAGAGGGCAAGCGGGTGATTCCGATCTTTTCTTCACTGTATTTGACCAAAGACCTCGTAACATACCTTACACGGCAAGACATCTATGCCCTGGGAATGGGCAGTTCAACGATGGAGCTGCTCAACGAGCAGGAAATTAAAGAACGCATGACGAACGTCAGGACTTAATAATAATACAAAATTAAATCAAGGAGGCAAAAATGAACACAAAGGACACAATGAACACCAAGGACAGCAACAACCTCTCTGATTTAATCGATGACTATATTCAACGGCAGATAGAAACCTGTGAGCTTCTCTCAATATCAGAATGGTTGGAAATCATCCGCAAGGGCAAGAACGAAGTAACCAGTGGCCTTAAGGGCAAGACGCTTGATGAGTTGGAAGATTGAGATCAAACCATAATAAACATAGCTTTAAGCCATGATACTGCAAAACAACGATCACAAAGGAGGCAAAAATGAATACAAAGGGCACAACGAACACCAACAACCGCTTTTCTCCACTTCTGCTGATCCTACTAGCCGCCGTAGGGCTGATCCTCCCCTGCCTTGCCGGAGCCGCCCACGCCGGGACGGTCAACCTGCCCCAGACCGGCCAAACGACGACCTACGCCGCGGGTGACGACGGTGCGCTCCAGATAGGTGTGGCCTGGCCCAACCCGCGCTTCACCGACAACCGCGACCAGACGATGACCGATAACCTCACGGGTCTGATCTGGACCAAGAACGCTGGTACGCCAACGGTTGGCAACTGCGCCGGCGGGACCAAGACCTGGCAAGAGGCGCTGGATTATGTGGCCTGCCTCAATACCGCGACCTACCTTGGCCACAGCGACTGGCGGCTTCCAAACGTCAACGAGCTGGAGAGCGTTGTCAACGCGGGTCAGGGTAATGTTGCGACGTGGCTAAATTCTCAGGGATTCGCCAATGTGCAATCGGACTACTATTGGTTGTCTACTACCGGCGCTAACTATACGTCCTACGCATGGCTCGTCAGCATGGACGACGGCTACATGTACCTCGTCGATAGCAAGTCCTACAGCTACTGCGTCTGGCCAGTACGTTCAGGACAGTCCGGGTCATTTGGTAATTCGGTTATTTGGTCTACCGGGCAGACAACAATCTACTATGCTGGCGATGACGGTGCATTGCAAAAAGGCGTAGCATGGCCTAATCCGAGGTTTAAAGATAACGGCAATCAGACCATTACCGATAACCTTACGGGGTTGATCTGGACCAAAGATGCCAGTACGCCAAAGACGGGCAGTTGCACAGGCGGTCAGGTAACCTGGCAGACGGCGCTGAGTTATGTGGCCTGCCTGAATACGTCAAGCTACCTTGGCTACACCGACTGGCGGCTGCCAAACAGAGAAGAGCTGTTTAGCCTTGTTGACTATGGAATGTATAACCCAGCAATTCAATCAGGTAGTCCATTTACCAATGTGCAATCATTTGCCTACTGGTCATCTACTACCTACGCTTTCGATACGTCCAGCGCATGGCTCGTCTTCATATATGACGGTGTCGTGCGCGCCTACTTCAAGCCCACCTTCAACTACGTTTGGCCAGTACGTTCTGGACAGTCTGGGTCATTTGGTACTTTGGTCATTTTGATCTCCGGCACAGGCAGCGGGTCAGTGACGGCCTCTACAGGCACGATCACATGGAGCGGCAACATGGGCACGGCCAGCTATGCCCCCAATACGACCGTAACCCTTACGGCAACACCAGACATGACGTCAACCCTTGGGGCGTGGTCGGGATGCGACACCGTGTCGTCAGGCCAATGCACGGTCAAGATGACGGGCAACAGGACGCTTACAGTGACGTTTAATACGGTCAACGGATATCCCCTGACCGTCACAAAGACGGGTTTTGGCGATGGCACGATAGCAACGTCGGCGGGAACCCTCGCCTGGGTTGGCAATGTCGGCACCGCCTTGTATCAACCCGGCACCGAGGTGATCATCACGGCTAATCCGGATAGTAGTTCAAGACTTGCTGGATTGACGGGGTGTACCCTACCCCTTTGCATCGTGGAGATGACGGCTAAGAAGAACATCACCGCTAAGTTTAATAAATGCAGCAAGGCAAGTAAGGACTTTGACGGCGATGGCAAGAGCGATGTCCTCTGGCAGGATGCCAATACCGGCGCCGTGGCTATATGGCTGATGAATGGCACCACAAAGAAGTCTACGGCCTTAGCGGTATCGAGTGTGCCCAAGAACTGGCAGATAAGGGCGGCAGAGGACTTTAACGGCGATGGCAAGAGCGATATCCTGTGGCAAAACACAGACACAGGCGACATGTATGTCTGGCTCATGGATGGCGCCACGATCAAGGACAAGGGCCTTGCCGGTAATGCCCCCTCAAATTGGCAGATAAAGGCCACAGGCGACTTCAACAATGACTGTAGCAGCGATATCCTGTGGCAGGACTCAGTAACCGGCGATGTGGCTATCTGGCTCATGGATGGCACCACGATCATGGCTCAGGCCATAGTGCAAAAGGCGATGCCGAAGCAGTGGCAGTTCGTGGGCCTCGGGGACCTCAATGGCGATGGCAGCGCTGATATCGTATGGCAAGACACGACAACCGGCAATATCTACAGCTGGATCATGGATGGTACAAGGATAGTGTATGGGGATTTCATTGCCAAGGGGATACCTCCTGAGTGGAAGATCAAGGCGGTGGCCGACTACAACGCCGATGGCAAGGACGACATATACCTCCAAAATGCCGACCCCAACAAGGATGTCATCTTCCTGATGAATGGCCTGAAGCCAACAGCGGCGTTTGTAACAAAGAAAAGTGGCAGCAGCCAATCCCGGTCTATGACTGGTCGTGCCTCCGGCTCCGGAGCCTGGACTATGCAGACAACCGGCGACTATAACGGCGACGGTATGAACGACATGCTCTGGCAGGACCCAAATGGTGGCGTGTATATCGACTTTATGGACGGCACGACCATCAACAATGGGGGCTACGTCGATCCAAACGTCCCCAGCCAATGGAGCATATTTTGATACAGGAGGTTGAGTCTTTTATGGGGTCAAGGGGACTTCTTCGTGGCCGGGGTGCCTCACCCCTCCCCTTGCAGGGGGGGCCAGGGTTAAGAAGAGCCGCCCCCCTTCTTCTCTTTTCTTTCTTCTCTTTTTCTTAGATGAGCTACAATAAGGCGATAGATTACTTGTATGGCCTGCAGAAGCACGGGATCAAGCTGGGCCTGACAAACATTTCGACCGTCGCGGAGGTCCTTGGCCAGCCGCAACGGGCGTTTCACTGCGTACACGTGGCCGGGACAAACGGCAAGGGGTCAACCTCTGCCATGATAGCAAACATCATCGGGGCGGAGGGATTTAGGACGGGGCTGTTTACCTCCCCGCACCTCGTCCGATTCACCGAAAGGATACGCATCGACGGCGTGGAGATAACCGAGCAAGAGGTGGTGTCCCTGACGGAAGAGATAAGGGAGGCGTTGAAAAATGAGCAGGGGGAGCAGGGATTGCGGATAACGTTTTTTGAGTTCGTGACGGCCCTGGCCTTCTTGCACTTCCAGCGACAGGGCGTCCAGTGGGTCGTCTTTGAAACAGGCATGGGTGGACGCTACGACGCCACGAACATAATAACACCACAGTTGACAATCATCACGTCCATCAGCGAGGACCACAAGGAGTTTCTGGGAGAGAGCATCGCCGAGATCGCCGCCGAAAAGGCCGGTATTATCAAGCGCGGCGTTGAGGTTGTCACGGGCTGCCGCGATGAGGTCGCCCTTGGGGTGATCAAGGCAGCCGCCAGGGAAAACCAGAGCGCTGTTGACGTCTACGGCGCCGACTTTGCCGTCTCCAACGTGAGACTCAGCGTTGATGGCACGACCCTTGACTATGCCGGCCACGACACTTACAGGGACTTGCATATCCCCCTGGTTGGGCCACACCAGGCCGAAAACTCAGCCTGCGCCATAAGGGCGTGGGAGGTCCTCAGTGGCAAAGGGCACCTCTCCGGGGATGAGGGCGTCTTACGTCGGGCGCTTGAGGGGGTTGCGTGGCCAGGCAGATGCGAAATGGCCTCGTTTGATGGCATGTCCGTCCTGTTGGATGGCGCCCACAACCCAGATGCCATGATACACCTTGCGGCAACGCTGAGGGACGTGTTTGTCAATCCAAAGGGCAAGACGCCATTTCTGCGGCCATTTTTACGGATCATTCTTATCATTGGGACGATGTCGGACAAGGACAAGGAAAACATCATAGCACCTATACTGCCTGTAGCGCACAGGGTCATATTCACGTCGGCCAACTCCCCTCGCGCGGAGAGGCCGGAGCGTCTCGTTGCCATCGCCCGGGCCATGTTGCTGGAGATGCCGGAGATGCCAGAGGTGGAATCTGCGTTTTACACGACGGATTCGTTGAGGGATGCCCTTTCACTGGCCCGGACGCTGTACCAGAAGGGTGACCTCGTCGTGGTGACCGGGTCGTTCTACACCGTTGGAGACGCCAAAGAGGTCATGGGAGGGGAGGTCGTCTCCCTAAAAGACCTCACAGAATCCACGGGCAAAGAGAAAGAAGAAAAAAGATTCTGAAGCAGGATTATACAGATTATCAGACATCTTTAATTGCATAGGCTGCAATGTGATATTGTCAAGTTACACACTATCTTGTCAGCAATTCTAAATGAAAGTATGAGCGATATTTTTCAGGGGACAAAATTGGCAAAGGTGTGACTATATGGGTTGTGATCAACAGAAAATTACACTGTCTTCTATCTTAAAAATAAATCTTACCTTGTCATTTCAATTTAAAAAGTAAGGAAATATCGACTAAACGCCAATAAAATGACCTCTCCCGCCCTGCCTTTGAACCAGGTAAAAAAAGAGGTATTAAGTGTTTAGTACGCTATCAGCATGGATTCCAGGAGGTTTTAGAAGGTAACTTAAGAATGTCTCCCAATCAGGAAAGATTATGGTGATAATCAAAATCCGTATGTGATCCCACAGGTTACGCTTACTCCCAAAATCTTTTCTGCACTGCTGATATAATATGTCGCTGAGTTCAAATATCTGATGAAAGAAGAATGCTAACAGGTTTAGCAGGAAAAAATTCATTGAAACGGACATTACAGAAGTTGGGAGAGGAAATACTATCGTAGACTGTTGAATATATTGGTAATACGCACAGAGAGCAGCAAAAATTTCGTGCCTACATTTTACTTATGGCATAAATTTTTCAAGTGTTATTTGGTAGATTAATGCCTAACGCATTAAGAATTGTTTGTGCATCCTCACCAGGAGTTGGAATTCGTTTTATTGTTTTTCCAGCAAGAGATATCGGTAGCACCACAATCAACCGTGGTTGCCAGGATTTAAGCCATTTCTATACCTCATAATATGGCATTGTTACTATGCTGCAGCAATGTGACCACGTTTGAATGGAGTGCTACCTGTGCGACAGTCTATGCACCCATTTTTTTTAGCGCAGGTAGATAACGACCTTTTCCCTGTCCTTACCTGTTGGCACGTTTGGAAACACCGTATAGGTTCCGGGGGCGAGGGTCGTTCCGATTATCTCCGAGGAGCTGCAGATCGTGGCGGCGCCCATTATGCAGAAGCCTTCCTTTGGGCCATCAATCCTGACAATCGTGGCGGGTCTTGTCAATGTCACGGGCTTGCTTATGATGGCGCCGCTGTGTCCCTCTGACGCCCTTACCTGTACGCCGGTTATCTCAATGGCAGACAGCTCCACTGCCGTTGTAATGACCAACAATGTCAGGCAGATCAGTATAGTCCTTATTCTCATCCCGATGTACCTAACCCCGCTAGTGGAAAGTCCCTCATCACGGTGTAGATGGGGCCGCCAGGGGTGAGTTCACTGCTCATCAGGGCTATGCCTGAGACGGGGCTGAGGCCAAAGTCCTTTGTCTTTAAGGGTGTCAGTCCTTTCAAAAGGTTTGTGGTTAAACTGCCAGAGTCCCTCAACCTGCCAATTGTCAGGTGCGCCGAGAAAGGCCTTTCCTCCCTGGCAAAACCGGCCTTGGAGAGTTCCGCGTCGATGTCACGATGCAACGACTTTAGATCAGAGTCATCCTCCACCCCTATCCACAACACCTTTGCCCGTGGCAGGGTCGGAAAACCACCCACCGACCTCAAAACAACACCAAAGGGACGATGCAGGGCGCAAACCCCCTCAAGGGCAAGCTCAACACTGCGTACCTGGCTCCTGTTGATATCTCCGAGGAACTTTAGGGTTAGATGGAGATTTTCCCTCCCGACCCACTTAACGTCACGACACAACCCCCGCAGGGGAGCTATGACCGAGTCGATCTCCAACCGCACCGACTCTGCGATGTTAACGGCAATAAACGCCCGTGTCTTCAAGATACAACCCCTTCTGTCAATGTGCCCTATTCCTCAACGACCCTGTATGTATACTCTATTGGCACACCGTTTTCGATGGTGGCCTTTACGGAGCAGTATTTTGTCATAGACAACTCAACCGCCCTCTTAAGGGCCTCCACGTCTACCCCCTTGCCGGTGACCACGTACTCCACTACGATTGTGTTAAAGCGTTTTGGATGCGTAGAGGCCTTATCGCCCTTGACGTTTATCTCAAAGCGCCTGACGTCCTGTTTCTTTTTCCTGAGGATGGAGATGATATCCATCGCCGAGCAACCTCCCAGGGCTATCAGCAGCAGCTCCGATGGCCTCATACCCGTGTCCTGCCCACCGACATCGTGGTCGGCATCAAGGACAATGGTGTGCCCCGATGTCGCCTCACCCACAAAACGCATCCCATCAACCCATGTCAACTTCGCATCCATAAAAACACTCCTTAATATATAGGGGAAAGAAAGGGGCGGCGGAGCTTCTTTACCGCTCCAGGCGCGCACCTGGCCCCCTTTAGAACCCCCTGCAAGGGCACCAGTGCCCTTGACCCATTAATTTTCAATCTCAAATGTTTATACACAATATCCCTTCATTCTGACAGCATTAATCGTTTTATTGCGGTGGCGTTACCGTTGTCGTTGTTGACATCGATCATGGCGGCGGACAGGACACATCCACCACTGGCCACCTCGTATCTCATTGGTATCTGGAAGAGGAATTTTTCTATTATTTGTTCTACCTTTACGCCTATAACGGACTTGATAGGTCCGGTCATTCCGACGTCTGTGAGGTATGCGGTTCCTCCTGGCAGGATTTGTTCATCGGCGGTCTGCACGTGAGTGTGTGTGCCTATGACGGCGCTGACCTTACCATCGAGGTAGTATCCCAGTGCTAGTTTTTCGGAGGTGGCCTCGGCGTGCATATCTACGATGATCGTCCTGACCTCCCTGCTGAGGCGCTGCACCTCTGCCACGGCAGTCCTAAAGGGGCAATCGATGGCGTTCATAAACACCCGTCCGGAGAGATTTATCACGCCGATCTTTGTCTTGTCCTTCAGTGTATATATCCCGCTGCCGGCCCCTGGGACACCTGCGGGATAGTTCAGGGGACGCAGCAGGCGTTCGTTTCTTGCTATGTACTGGACGACCTCTTTCTTGTCCCAGACGTGGTTACCGGTTGTTATGCAGTCTACGCCGTAGGAGAAGAGCTCGGTGGCCGTTTTCTCTGTTATGCCAAAGCCACCGGCGGCATTCTCGCCGTTGGTTATGACAAAGTCTATATGTTCCCTGTTAACCAGTCCCGGTAAGATGGCCTTGAGCAGCAACCTGCCCGGTCTGCCAAAGACATCGCCTATAAAGAGTACCCTCATAAAAGTCTACCTCGCGTATTCGACAAATCTGGACTCCCTGATGACCATGATCTTTATCTGTCCGGGATAGGTCATCTCGGCCTCGATCTTTTTAGCGATCTCTCTTGAGATGAGATACGACATATCATCGGTGGTGTCCTCTGGTTTGACTATGATTCGGATCTCTCTACCGGCCTGTATAGCGTAGCATTTTTCGACTCCGGTATAGGACATAGCGATTTCCTCGAGTTTTTCGAGGCGCTTGATGTAATTCTCTATGCTCTCGCGTCTGACCCCTGGTCTTGCGGCGGAGAGGGCATCGGCTGCAGTTACCAGGGCTGATTCCACGCATATAGGGTCGCCGTCGCCGTGGTGGACGAGCATGGCATTGATCACGCGTTCGTCCTCGCCGCACTTTTTTGCAAAGGCGGCGCCGATTTCGTGGTGTGGCCCCTCTATTTCGTGGTCGAGGGCCTTACCGATGTCATGCAACAGCCCCGAGCGTTTGGCCAGCTTCACGTCTGCCTTTAACTCCCCAGCCATCATGCCGGCAAAGTAGGCCACCTCTTTTGAGTGCTGCAAGACGTTTTGACCATAAGACGTCCTGTATTTAAGCCTTCCCAACAGCTTGATAAACTCCGGATGCACGGCGGTCAGCCCCAGGTCAAAGACGGCCTTTTCGCCCTCTTCCCTCATTGCCGTGTTTACTTCTTTTCTGACCTTTTCCACTATCTCCTCGATACGCGCTGGGTGTATCCTGCCATCCGAGATCAATCGTTCCAGGGAGAGCCTGGCTATCTCGCGTCTGACCGGGTCAAACCCCGACAGCGTGACGGCCTCAGGCGTGTCATCCACGATGAAGTCTACCCCGGTGGCTGCCTCAAGGGCCCTTATGTTTCTACCCTCCCTGCCGATGATCCTGCCCTTCATCTCTTCATTTGGCAGCGTCACGGCAGTTACCGTGGCGTCGCAGACGTGTTCGCCGGCGTATCTCTGTATGGCAAGGCCGATGATGTGTTTGGCACGCTTTTCAGACTCCTCCTTGGCCTCCTGCTCTATCTGCTTGATGAGTCTGCCGGTTTCGAGCCTTACCTCATCCTCGACCTTCTTTAGCAGTTGACTCTTGGCCTCGTCAGAGGTTACGCCGGAGAGTTTTTCGAGTTTTTCCGTCTCTATCTGCAGGAGCTTCTCATACTCCTTTTCACGATTTACCTGGGCCTGCTCTTTCTTGTTAAAGTCCTTCTCCCGCTTGATTAGCTCCGTGTCTCTCTTTTCAAATTGATCGAGCTTCTTATCCATCAACTCCTCTTTATGTCTGAGACGTTTTTCTACGTGGGTAATCTCCTGGCGTTTTTCCTTTATCTCTTTTTCTGCCTCGGTCTTTGTCTGATATCGAAGGTCCTTGGCCTCAATCGATGCCTCTTTCTTGATCCTGTCTGCCTCTTTCTCGGCTTCTCTTATAACCTCTGCCTGTCTTTCCTCGAATTCTTCCTGTTTTTTTCTGTACAGCAGTCTAAAGTAAATGGCAAAGGCAGCGCTTATCATCCCGCCCACCAAGATGGATATTATCACACACTTGATACCGCTCATATCTGAAAACCCTCCTGTTCTAAAGTTAAAATATACTTCACCTTATGTTTTGTGTTCCTCATGTGCAGTAGATTAGATCGGATCACTCCTTACAGTCGTTGGGCATAACTGCTACATTATTGTATCAGTTTTACCGGCAACACCCTATGGTAGGTAAAGAAAATCGCTCTTTAGAAGGTAATCAATCCTTAACAAGCCTTATGTATAGAAGAAAACTATCCAACAAGCCCTTAATATGCCATCCAAGATATCACTTAACTGGCGTATCGCTATAGCTCTATGTATAAACTATAACCATCGTTATAGATACTCTAAATCAACGATCTCCCACTCTGACCCTCTCTACCACAAGGAATCAACCCTATTACCGCTTCATCTATACCATCCGATCTCTCTATATATAAAATGCCCCGCCCTAGAGGTGTAGACGAAAAAGCTTTAGACCCTGTGTCTACAGGTGGGTGTCCTAAAGGGTGTATCAGGCTTCCACCGAATATGGTATGCTCTCTAAACACCCTTACTCAAACTCCCGTTAAAAATCCAATTGTAGGAAAAGCTTTTTAACCTAATCACCATCAGGGCAGGTGCACTATCAACACTGCTGTCAATTTACCTACTAGTATATGTTATAACAAAAAACCTTATAAAAACGCAAGCACTTTATTTGATCAGTATGCAATTGAAACATTGGTATAATCACCCAGCCGTAGTAAGCAAAGATGGGGTCAAGGGGTCCATGACCCCTTGCAGGGGGTTCTAAAGGGGGGCGGAGCCGCCCCTTTCTTTCTTTTCCCTTCTTCTTCTTCCTGGGGTGAGCTATTACGGGGGGTTGACAATATCTCATCGGGCGTACCTGTTTGAACCGACTTGCCGTTGTTGTAGACGATCAGTTTATCGGCCATCGTGTATGCCTCATATATGTCATGCGTGATAAAGACAACAGGGATATTAAGCTGGTTTCGTACGTCTTTGATAAGGGCTCGCATCTGGAGTCTCAAGGTATTGTCGAGGGAGGAGAAAGGCTCATCCATGAGCAGACACTGGGGATTACACATTATTGCCCTTGCTATGGCTACCCGTTGTCTCTGGCCTCCGGATATCTCCGAGGGCAGCTTACCCTCAAGCCCCTTTAGGTGAAATGACTCTATCAGAGCAGCAACTCTCTCTCTGTCCTTCCTTTTCCCGGCATAGGCAATGTTTTGAGCCACGGACATATGGGGAAACAGGGCCAGGTCCTGAAACACAAAGCCGATGCAACGGTCTTGAGGCCTTACGTTCACCCTTTGAGCGTTCTTTACTGCCCCTGGCTTGACCAGAGGACACTCCTGGCTGTCAAAGAGGGGTACGCCATTTAACTCTATATATCCACTGTCCGGGGTCATCAAGCCCGCTATCATCCTCAGCGTCAATGATTTTCCTGCCCCGGAGTGGCCAAAAAGCACGGTAAACTCGTTTGCCATCGCCCAATCCACATCGAGCGTGAAATTGTCGAGTCTTTTATTTATCCGAACCCTTAGGTGCATTTCTTTGTTTTTCTCTCAAATCGTTTTCCTTGTAAACTTACCGGCAATGAAGAGCAATATCGCCGACAGTACGACAAACACCAGCGCCATCAGATTAGCCTCCGGCCAGTTACCGGAGTTTACGCAAGAGTATATGGCAAGGGGCATCGTCTCGGTCTTGCCGGGTAGGTCTCCGGCAAGCATCAAGGTTGCCCCAAATTCGCCAAGCGCCCGCGTAAAGGACAGCGCCATCCCCGCAAAGATACCCTTTTTGCTTAACGGTATGACTATTTTAAGCGCCGTATAGAACTCCCCATGCCCTAACGTGTAGGAGGCATCTATGAGGTCTCTGTCTACAGATTCTATTGCCGACCTGGCCGTCTTTAACATCAACGGTAAAGACACAACAAAGGAGGCAATGACCGCAGCGTACCAGGTAAACATTATAGTCCAGCCGGTCAGGGCGTAGATTGCCTTGCCGATAACCCCGTTTCTGCCAAAAAACACAACCAGGTAATACCCCGTCACCGTGGGCGGAAGCACAAGGGGCATAGTCAGGACTATATCCAGCAGCTCCTTACCCGGAAACCTCTTTCTCGCCAGGACGTAGGCAACGGGAAGCGAAACCAACACGATAAAAAACGTAGCGGTCACGGCTACAAGAAACGACAGCCTTAACGAAAAAATAGCCGCATCACTAAGCATCATCTATTTGCCTACCCACGAAGAAGAAAAAAAAGGGGCGGCTCCGCCCCCCTTTAGAACCCCCTGCAAGGGGGCCAGCCCCCTTGACCCCATTATGCGGTGGCTGGTAGGTTGGATTGGGGCGTGGGTGGAATTTGCAGCGTTTACTGGACTATTATGTCTCTGATAAACAATTTTAGTATCCTCTTTAAATTTCATGGTAAACGCTTTTTTCACCCTGGTGACAATCCTTC
>JADFXD010000093.1 GCA_015233725.1 Nitrospirota bacterium
AGATTGGCACATCTCCAGAGGTTGTGGATGTTACAAGTTTGTAACAACACACCTTTTTAACGTAACTGCATTATCTTCTTTAATATCTGGCAATTCCCAGGTTTTATTTTTTCAGGCGTTACCTTTTCGTAACATTGCTATAATAGTTATCCTTTGATTTCAATAAGTTACAAGTGGCATGAAACTCGCATATATCAAGACACGTCATACAAGAATCAAGAATAGCACTTATAGAGGCTATAAATTACCATAATCAAACCAAAAGGAGGTAAGCATGAAGAAGGTCTTAGCAGTTTGTTTGGTTTTAGTATTTGTGTCAGTTGTGGCTGCGGCTGAAAAAAACCTTATCGCCCTGCATAAGGACATGGGGAAATTGAGTAATAAAGAATGTCTGGCATGCCACGGTAATATCAAGAATGACGTTACGTCAAACAAGAAGCTTAAAACTTATCACAGGGTACACCTTGAATCAAAGCTCGCAACGCCGAAGAATTGCGCGGATTGTCATCAGTCAGTCGATCTGAGGGATGGTTCCGCAGCCGCGTTGAGAAAACAGGTTGACCCGCAGCTTTGTGCCGGATGCCACAGTGGTGGCGTCAAGGGCGCAAAAATCTTATATGCACAGTAGAGGAGGGACTATATGAGCGAAAAGAAACATGTAACAGAACAAGAGAAGCACCTTTTCGAAGATATAACAGGTAAAGAGTTCACCAGACGGTCTTTTCTTAAATGGTCATCACTTGTGGCGGGTGCCGCTATTGCCAGTGGTATTGTCTGGGATGACAAACTCGGTCTTTTCAGGGAGGCCAGCGCCCAGGAGAAACACCTGAAAGACGGCGAATGGATATACAGCAACTGCAACATGTGCGGTGGCCAGTCAGGCATAAAAGTTCACGTCATAAACGGCAGGGCGGTGAAGATTGAGGGAATAGCCAACCCAAACAACATTGCCAACATATCGGCAAATTACGAAAAGGCCTTAAGCGAACTCGGTTCCATGTATAATGACAAGGACGCGGCCGGCCGGATTTGCTCAAAGGGAAATTCGGGATTGATGTCTCTTTATGACCCTGACAGGCTGAAGACCCCTATGGTGAGGGTCGGAGAGAGAGGAAGCGGAAAGTGGAAGGCGATCTCATGGAGTGAGGCGGTGTCGCAGGTAGCTGAAGGGTTGCAGAAGATTAAAGATAAGTACGGCCCCGAAAGCCTTGCGTGGTTCGGTGAAGACCACAGCTTCACCCATATTCAGGCGGACTTGTGCAAGATGTTCGGGACTCCGAACTATCACAACCATTCTAACCTTTGTGACGTAGCGAGAAAGGCGTCGTTTAAGCTGGTGATGGGCAATGAGCGTCCCCTTGCGGATTTTGAAGATACCTCCTATGCCCTGGTGTTTGGTTGGAATTTCCTGGCCGCGACAAAGTTTATACATCTGCCGGGTATCATGAACAGAGGAAGGGCAAAGGGAGCCAGGCTGGTCTACGTGGACCCCCTTTATAATGAGACAGCGGCTAAGGCAGATGAGTGGGTACCCATAAGACCCGGAACCGATGGCGCTTTTGCCCTTGCCATAGGCCACGTGTTGATAAAGAAAGACCTTGTCAACAAACCTTTCATCGACGAGTGGTGTGTCGGTTTTGAGAGTTACGCGAAATATGTCGCGGATAAAACCCCCGAATGGGCAGAACAGATAACCAGTATTCCTGCAAAAAATATAGAAAGAATCGCCACGGAGATCGGTGAGAACGCGAAGGCTGGAAAACCTGTCGTCATCGACACATGGAGCGGACCCGGTCACCATACAAACGCCTCTCTCGGTGGTTATGCCATAACCGTTCTTCCTGCCTTGCTTGGCATGGTAGACAAACCGGGTACAATGATGGAGCCCAATAAGAAAGGCCCGAAACATCGTGAGATGGAGGTAGACTTGCCTTCCTTGAAAAAACCGAGGGTGGATGGCAGAGGGAGCAAATACATCCTCGGACATGGCTCAGGGATTTATGTAGAGACGAGAGATGTGGTTCTAAGCGGCAGAGAATCCACCCCGGGATCAGGCGTGCCAAAGGCAGGTGTATTTGTATTTCAGAACTTTGTAATGTCTGTACCCAATAGACAGAAGAACATAGATTTCATCAAAAAGCTTGAATACGTGGTGGTTAACGACACCCATATGAGTGAAACCGCCAACCTGGCGGATATAGTAATACCAGGATCGGTGTACCTCGAGAGATACGACTTTAGCGACTACTGGGTACTGTGGCCTGTTCTTGGGCTGAGAAAGCCTGTCGTGAAGTCCGTAATCAACGGCTTGACCGAAGTTGAATTTTGGATGGCCGTAATAAAAAAGATGGGGCTAAAGGATAAGAATGGTTACTCGCCCTCCGATCTTACTTATGATGCTTTTTATGCTCAGGAATATAATCCCACCCCTTACGCCAAGGAACAGAACTGGGAGGCATACAAGAAAACAACCCTTGCAATGACCGGCAAAACCGAGTATGAGAAATTCAGAAAAGAGGTCACGATGCCCGAGGAAGGCAGCATTGACGAAAAGACCGGCGTTGTGAAGGATAAGGATGGTAAAGCGGCCGGTGTGAAAATCGGCGACAAGATTTTCAGGGGGTTTAATACACCCACGAGGAAGCTGGAGCTTGTCTCCGAGCTGCTGAAAAAACATAAATTAAGTGGACTTCCCCAATACAGCGAACCCGAGGACAGACCTACGCCTGAATTCCCTCTGTATCTTGTTGGTTTCAAACAGAACCAGCATACCCATTCAAGGACCTTCAACAACGTCTATCTGATGGAGATGAGACCGGACAATCCTCTTTTAATCAACTCCGCCACTGCCGTTAAACTGGGGCTCAAGGATGGAGACGCCATCTGGATCGAATCTGCCTTTGCCAAGGCAAAGGCAACCATTCAGGTGACTGAGAGGATTCATCCAGAGGTTGTTGCCCTCCAGCATGGCTTTGGCCACTGGGGATTTGGTAAGGTGGCCAGGGGCAGCATGAACAAGGTCAATAAATGGTCTCCTGCAGGCACCGATGACGGCCAGTTCATGCCTGGTAAGGCCGAGAAATTCTCGGGCCAGATTGTTACCAAAGAAGTCGGCATCAGGATAATAAAGGCATAAGGAGGTTATACAAATGCCAAGGAATCCAAATCAGATAGGCTGGTACTACAACGAAAATAATTGTATCGCGTGCAAGGCCTGTGAGGCGGGGTGCAAACAGGAGTTTGACCTTCCCATAGGGGTTAGACGCAGAAGGGTCATTATTAAGGAAGAAGGCAAATACCCTGATGTTAAGGCAAGATACCTCTCTACCGCCTGTAATCATTGCACAGAGCCCGCGTGCATGAAGGCGTGTCCGGTTGAGGCGATAACAAAGGAGCCTGAGTTCGGCGCCGTTCTTATAAACCAGGATAAGTGCATAGGATGTAAGAGGTGTGCCGCTGCATGTCCATTTGGAGCCCCTACCTTTAATGAAGAGAAGAAGAAAATGGACAAATGCACCCTCTGTTACCACAGGTTGAAGGAAGGTCTTCCACCCGCGTGTGTAAGGACATGTCCTGGGTATGCCTTATGGCATGGGAAATTGAGCGATATCGAGGACCAGAAGATACCTCCGGAGATATACAGAAGACCCATTAAAGACACGCTTCCGGGATTGGCCGATCCGAAGTTGACAATCCCTTCTGCCAGATTTTCCGAAAATAAATAAGATAGAACCAACCCTCACATAACCCCTCCCATCAAGGGAGGGGGATATTAAGGAGAGGTAGGGCAGGGCGCCTGTCCCACAAGGAGAATTATGACTACAGTAATAGTGGAGCCATCAAAGGCAGTTAGTTTATTGAGCAGTATGTATCTTTGCAAACCATCGAAAGCGGCCATCGAAAAATGGAAAATGGCGCTTGACGAGGATACATCGCTCTTTCTGTGGGATATGAAGGAAGCCTTCGACGAGATAGATACGGAATCAGAAAAGGAACTTGAAGATATTCTATGGGAATACACCCGGCTTTTTATCGGTCCTTACAAGATGCAATGTCCGCCTTGGGAGTCTGTTTATACCTCGTCAAAAAGACTGATGATGCAGGAGGCACATGATGAAGTCCGGAATTTTTATAACGAAGCCGGTCTGGCCATGAATAACCCCGACATAATGCCTGACCATATCGGAGCTGAACTTAACTTTCTTGCGCTTCTGCTTCAAGATATCGACGCTGAGGCTGAAAAAGGGCAAGACTTTCAGGATATGGCAAAACGGTTTCTTGACGAGCATCTTGGAAAATGGATTCCTCAGTTTGCCAACGACATGGAAGATGCCGCTGATACTTCGTTTTACAGGACACTCGCCCGGATTACAAAGACGTTAATAGATTATATCAGAGAACGACTGGAGGAAATGTGAGTTTCTACGATTTTAGCCTGAGAACCAAACTATTGTTAGTGACAATTCTCATCGTACTAATTACTTCTTCTGCGATTACAGGTATTGCGTTTGTCGTTACGCGGGAAGGACTTAATAAAGATTTTGCGGCCCGTACCCTGGTTGCTGCGGAAAACATTCGGGCCATGAAAGACATAATCACCCAGAAAGTGAGGGTATGTGCGGATATCCTTTCAAGGAAACCAGAGATTGCCGACGCCGTCACCAAGGGCGATATGGGCGCGCTGGAGCAGCTTATGACCGCAGAGTTTCAGTCGATTCATAAAATAGACAATATCATAAAAACAATCGAAATAACTGATGCAAAGGGCGTGGTTATCATGAGAGGACACAATCCCGGGAAAAAAGGAGACGACAAATCCAGGGTACCAATGATACGGGATGCCCTTTCCGGTAAGGCTGTACATGGACTGCACGTATCCATTACAACCCATGAGATGAATTGGGACGCCATATATCCGTTAAGATTGGGCGATAAGATAGTTGGTACCGTAAAGGTCGGAGCCTATTTGAGGAAAGAAACAGCGCAATACCTGAAGGAAATAACGAACACCGAGATAATCTTATTTTTCGGAAACAAAACTAACGCTGCGACGTTTCAAGGGCCAGAGGAATATTCCCTTCCCGATAATATCAGTAACAAGTTGAAGCCGGGAGAAATGGTGCAGGAAGTAGTTACGATAGGAAAGGAAAGATACAACATGGCACTGGTTCCCCTCAAAGGCTATGAAGGCGAGGTGGAAGGCGCGCTGGCTGGGGTCATATCACGCAGGCCACTGGAAGAGAATATGTCATTACTTCTTTTTAAATTGTCGGTCTCAGCTATTGTGTGCATATTTTTAGTGCTTCTCCCCGCTATTTTTATCATCAATAAAGTTGCAGGATACCTGCGTTCGATTTCCGAGGGTTTAGGGAGAATATCCAATGGCGACCTGGATGTGGCTATCAGTTATTATCGGGGTAGGGATGAGATCGGCATGTTGGTCAGGAGCATGAATACTATGACCGAGAAACTGAGCAGTATCGTAGCCGACGTAAAGACGGCATCCGATCACGTATCTACAGGAAGCGGCGAGTTAAGTTCAAGTGCCAGTCAGCTTTCGGAAGGCGCTACAAAACAGGCTGCGTCTGTTGAAGAGGTATCCTCGTCGATGGAGGAGATGGCGTCAAACATTAAGCAAAGCGCAGACAACGCGCAGCAGACAGAGCGCATAGCGTCCAAGGCCTCGATGGATGCACAGAAAGGCAGCAAGGCGGTTGCAGAGGTCGTCGATGCAATGAAGCAGATAGCCAGCAAGATATCGATAATCGGAGAGATAGCCAGGCAAACGAACCTTTTGGCCTTGAATGCAGCAATAGAGGCTGCGCGCGCGGGGGAACAAGGCAAGGGGTTTGCGGTTGTGGCCTCGGAGGTTAGGAAGCTTGCCGAGCGCAGCCAGAAGGCGGCTGGAGAGATAAGCCAGCTTTCCTCGTCAAGCGTAAGCATCGCCGAGTACGCCGGCGAGATACTTGAAAAGCTGGTACCGGATATACAAAAAACTGCGGAACTTGTGCGAGAGATAAGCGCGGCGTCTGCGGAACAAAACACAGGGGCTGATCAGATAAACAGGGCGCTTCAGCAGCTTGATCAGGTGATCCAGCAAAACGCATCAACCTCTGAAGAGACGGCTTCAACGTCAGAGGAGCTTTCCTCGCAGGCATGTCAACTGCAGAGCGCTGTATCGTTCTTTAGGATAAAAGGATAAAAACAAAGTCATTCAACAGAGCAGAGTAAGCCAACACTAAAACGGATGTTCTGTTTGGTCGTCTACTACCTACGCTGACGGGACGTCCGATGCGTGGTTCGTCACCATGCACGATGGCCTCGTGGGCAACTACGCTAAGACGGACAGCGCCTTCTACGTTTGGCCGGTTCGTGGTGGACATTGATAATTTGGTTATTTGATCATTTGTCTTTTCTTGGGTGCAGGGCGTAAGCCATACCCGATTTTTTTTGCAGGTGGTTTGATTGCGTATAAGTTTACCATAACCATAGCATCTACCGCATCCGTCGAAAAAGGCATCCCAAGTGCATTGACACGCCATAAAATACTCATCATAGCTAATACACCTCATCATGGTCACCGATATCACGCAGGTGGATGATGTTGTCGGACAACGTAAATACAATCATCAATCCACGTGTAAGAGAGCATGCGTATTTACCTTTATGTATACCGGTAAGCTGATGTGTTTTTAATGATGGTGAGAATGGGTCTGATATCAACTGGCGTAATATATCCCTATATGTCTGCACAATAGCTGGATTTTTGTTAAATAGTTTCTTCATTTTTTTAGCAAAGACCTTTTCAATCCTTATTATAACAGGGGTATCACTCCTCATCGTCTTGTATATTATAGATAGCCTGCATGGCTTCCTCTATGGAGGTACATTCTATGTAATCGGGATTAGCTTCAATTTCACTCAATCTCCTAACGAACGCATCATGTCTTTGCTCCTTCTTTCTAAGAGAGATAACATAATTGCTTATCTCATTAAGGGACTTCTCCGACATATCAATAAGCATCTCATTGATATGATTGATAATAACAACTGCTTCTTCACTCATAGGTTTAGTATAACATACAGAGGCAGACAATGTCATTGAACCCTCTCGAGGAAGGTGGCAAACATTCCAAGAGAAATGGTAGAATAACTATAGACAAACAATGAATGCTATAGAGAAGCTAAAGATTAATGCCGATATTATAAGGTGGAGATATCCTGTCAGCAAGATTGGTGTTTTTGGCTCTGTGGCAAAAGGTAAGGATACCGAAACAAGCGATGTAGACGTTTTAGTGAAGTTTAGAGAGCCTGTGGATATATTTGAGTTTATTGATTTTAAGGAGTTCCTGGAGAATTTGCTTGGAAAGACGGTTGACCTCGTGTCTATCAAGGCGTTAAAACCCTTCTTAAAAGACAAGCTACTAAGTGAAGTTGTTTATGTCTGAAGAGCAGGAAGGCAGATAATATCTATGATCATTATACAGGACAGAAAGATAGGCGCTGGTGAGCCGGTTTTTATCGTGGCGGAGGTGTCGGCTAACCACCGGCAGAGGCTTGACATCGCCCTGAGGACAATCGAGGCAGCCAAGGAGGCAGGGGCGGACGCCGTTAAATTCCAGACCTATACGCCCGATACCATCACGATCGATTCGCAGCAGGAGTACTTTCAGATACGCCACGGCACCATCTGGGATGGCAAGACCCTCTACCAGCTCTACGAGGAGGCCTATACGCCCTGGCAGTGGTATGGCCGCCTCAAGGCCACTGCCGACAACACAGGGCTGATATGCTTCTCGTCGCCATTTGACAAGACCGCCGTTGACTTCCTGCACGAGATGCAGACACCGGCCTACAAGGTAGCCTCCTTTGAGATAACCGACATACCGTTGATCCAATACATAGCCTCAAAGGGCAGACCCGTGATCATATCAACCGGCATCGCGGAGCCCTCAGACATAGAAGAGGCCATTGACGCCTGCAAGGGCGCCGGCAATCAGGACATAGCCCTGCTTAAGTGCTCAAGCATCTATCCAACCCCCCTTGACGAGGTCAACCTCAGGGGGATCACCTGGCTGAGGGAACGTTTTGGCGTACCCGTTGGCCTGTCTGACCACTCAACAGGCATTGCCATACCGGTGGCATCGGTGGCGCTGGGGGCGTGCATCATCGAAAAGCACTTCACCCTGGGACGCAACCTTGGGGGGCCAGACAGTGAGTTCTCGCTTGAGCCACAGGAGTTTCAACAGATGACACAGACCATAAGGGAGGTGGAGGCAGCCCTGGGAGATGGCGGCTATCCCATCAGCGAAAGGGTACGACGCAACAGGGTCCATGCCCGCTCCCTCTTTGTCGTTAAGGACATACAGGGTGGTGAGACCTTTACGGAGGATAACGTCAGGTCTATAAGGCCGGGGCACGGACTACACCCCAGGCACCTCAAGGACATCCTGGGTAAGACGGCCACGACGTCCATTGAGAGAGGCACCCCTCTTAGCTGGCAGCTTGTTGAAGGCAAGGGCCGGGGACTGCCCCTGATGGCCGCAGACCAATGAGCTTGCAATTCATTATAAAGACCATCATTGCACAGAGAGACAACGTATACAGCTCCTTTCCCACGATGGTTGAGCACGCCGGGGATGTCTATATCTATTACCGTCAGGGGCACAAGGACAGCTACCAGTGCCACGGCCTCAATGGCAGGGTGAGGTGTCTGAGGGTCAACAAGGCAGCGCTGTTAAAACACTTCGCAGAGGCCAACGACAGCCCGGTCTTGCTCGCGGGTGATGATCTTTGCGTCTTTGATGGCGACCAGGAGTGTCCTGGAGCAAAAAAGAACCAGGAGCGTCCTTTACGCCAGTGCGGCTCGCACCCGGCAGCGGTAAAGAACCAGGAGCGTTCTTTACGCCCGTGTGGCTCGCACCCTGGAGCGGCAAATAACAACGAGCTCGACGCCATCGTCAGCGGCCTCCAGGGCGACCTGTTCACGCTCTGCAGCAGGGTGTACGTCAGAGACAGGTCTGCGGCAACGTACATTTCCTTTGCCAACACACCGGTGTTTGACGGCAGGCGTGAGGTCGTCGTTGAGGGTGTTGCGTGGCTGGTATTTTATGGCAAGGCGTTTAGGTGGGGGACGGGATATGTGTTTCCGGCCTACGGGGTGTTGGAGGGCAGGGATCAAAAAACCATGCCCCTTGTGCTTTATACGGGTGACCTTGTGTCGTGGACGTTGTTGTCTTACGTGCAGGGCGATGGCATCATATTGAACGAAAACTCTATTGTCTATTATGACGGTAGATATGTCATGTTTATCAGGCAGGACTCTGCCCCCTATGGCATATGGTACGCGGTCTCCGGGGACCTTCGGAGTTGGAGTGCTCCTGTCAGGCTAATAGAGGGTGCACATGCCCCGATGGCAATAGTTCGGGACAACAGGTGTTTCTTATCGTTTCGCCGCCTATGTCGTGATGGCCTCAGCGCCGTCTCGGTTATGTCACCCTTTGAGGGCACCAAAAGGGACGATATGACGGTAGATATCGAGACCTATGAGGGTAGTCCCTTTGATGGCGGCTATACCGATCCGGTGTTTATAGACGACCACCTGTTTGTGGTGTATTACGTGGGCAACACCAGCGGCGAGCCATACATACGATTGGCACGGTGCGGCTGCACCAGCAATAAAAAGTGCGGCTGCACCAGCAATAAACAGATTACCTGAAATCTTCTTTACAAATAAGGGGAGAGGACCTTGATCCCCCCCCTCTGTCAGCAATATCTCGTATTAAAGAGAAGTGATTAACGCCTGAGTTTTATCACTTTTTATGGCATTTGCCACAGTTTTGTTTATCACTGGCGCTGAAGATAGGCTGCTCTTTGTCGCCGGCCTTAAATGTAGCCTTTCCATCATGGCAGTGGCCACAGAATTTGCCTTCGTTGATATCCTTCATCGTCATCTGAACGGTACCTTTTTTCATCTTTGGAAAAAGGTCAGCTTTATGGCAATCAGGACACTTTTTACCAGCATCGGCATGTTTTTTGCCATCAAACGTTACTTTTCCCTCTTTGCCACCTTCAAACTCTATTGTCTTGCCAGGCGGTACGGCCAGCGCTGCACCTGTGTAGGCAAAGGCAATGATAACAGCTAGTACTAAAACCTTCTTAAGTCTCAATCTTTGTACACCTCCTTCTTTCAAAATATCGTTGTGTTCAAAATGAACAAAATACTATAAAACTATAAAGCCAGTGTTGTCAAGTGGGTAACGGGGGGCGGCAGGGTACGGGGGTACATAATTTTTTCATGGGTATCAGGAAACCTTATATCGGATTTCGATTAAACAAATTACTTGCCCTTTAATTCAATTGTAAACATAGCCCCGTTTGTTATGTTCTCCACGGTTAAATATCCGGACATGTGTTCCTCGATAATGATCCTTGACATGTGAAGGCCAATACCTGTCCCCTTATCTGGCTGCTTTGTGGTAAAGTAGGGATCAAATATCTTGCCTATGATATTATCGTCAATGCCTCCACCGTTGTCACCGAGCCTGACCAGCACCTTATCGGCCTCTTTGGCCACCTCTATAGAGATCAGGCCTTTTTCTTTCCCCATCTCTCCCCTTTCCCTTCTTTGCAGTATAGCGTCCCGGGCGTTGCCTATGATGTTGAGCATCACCTGTTTGAATTCATTGGGGAAACCATTGGTTATCAAGCGTGTCAGGCCATTGCTGTTGACAGTAATGCCGATGTAGTTATGCCTGAGCTGATCACTAAACAGGGAGATAACCTTCGCCACTGCCCCAATGACGTCAAAGTCCACCCTCTCCCTGTCAGCCCTGAAGAAGTTTCTGAAGTCTTCAATGGTCCTTGACATATCGTAGATGACATCCATGCCCCGTTTAATATTGGTGTCAAGATACTGCTTGTTCAACTCCCCGAAGGTAAAGGCATCTTCAAAGTCCTGAATAATCATCCCTATGGCATTGAGGGGTTGCCTCCACTGGTGGGCGATGGCCCCTATCATATCCCCCATGGCGGCCAGCTTTGATTGATGTATCAGCATCACCTCCTGCTGCACGCGCCTGTCCATCTCCTGCCTGACCCGTTCCTCCAGGTGCGAGTTGAGTTCTTCTAGCTGCTGTGTCTTTATCATCAGGGAGGTCTCTGTCTGGCGCCGAAGCTGCTCGCTCTTGTATGCCATTATTATGTTTCCGCAGGTTGTCAGAAATGGCTGCAGGAACTCCACATGTTCATCCCGGTAGCCTCCCGGTCTGTTTGCGATACCCACCATGCCCACCATCACCCTGCCGCTGTAAAAGGGCATCCCAAGGAAGGACTTGATGGGTGGGTGCCAAGCGGGAAGGCTCCCTCGGCGAGGGTCCGTTAAAGGGTCATTGGAGATAATCGCCTGCCCCGTTGTGAGGACACTGCCATAGAGGCTGTTGACGTTAGAAAATTCTATGCCCTTGGGCGAATTATCTTTATAGTAGTCCCTAATCTCTTGTGTCCATGAGGCGCTTGTAATGGCAAATGTCCTCATGTATGGCTGCCCCCCGCTGGTGTTAAGCGCCTCGCCAATAAATCCATACTCGCTCTCTGTCAACACAAGGAGGCTGTCTAATACCTCCGTAAATAGTATGTTTGGAGCAGCAGATAAGATAAACTGAACCTGTACATGTCTTATGAGTTCCAGCAACTTATTGGTCTGCCTCTGTCTCTCCGCCATTTTCTTTATATCGGCGATATTGGTAACAAATGCAACACTGCCAAGTATCTTTCCCTCTTTGTCTCTTAACGCAGTTGAATTAAAGATGGTGGGGATCATGGAGCCGTCCTTGGCTGTCAGGGTTATTTCGTAGGTGCGGCGTTCCTGATGGGGGATGTTGGCCGTCTGTTGTATGAAGATCGCCTCATTTTCCTTGTCAAAAATTAGGGCTTCTGGATCAAACGGCTGCTTGCCCAGCATCTCCCACCGCTGATATCCCAGCATGTCACAGAGGGCGTTGTTGACGTCCACCGTGACAAAGTCTGTGTCTATCATCCAGAAGCCCTCCGACGTCGTGTTTATAATGGCGCTGTATTGCCACTCGTTATTTATTTGCATCTCTTACCAACAGTCCCTTTGTCTTTTCTTCATGAGGGAGTATAAACAACCACCCCCTATATTATGACGAAACACAAACCTTATGTCAAAACAAGGCAATCTTATGTTAGCTCACCGCCCATCTTTATTTCCTACCGGCAAGAGACAAGAAAGGGGTGGCTCCGCTTCTTTTACGCTCCAGGACGCTCCTGGCCCCCTTTAGAACCCCCTGCAAGGGCACCAGTGCCC
>JADFXD010000094.1 GCA_015233725.1 Nitrospirota bacterium
ATCCTGATGTCTCATTCTTAATCATATCATCACAGGATTTTTGACAGCAAGATATCATTTGATGAAAGATATTAAAAAATTCATAACAACGCATTTATCATCATGTTGCCTATATATCAATGACTTCTAAGTTCCTCCAGTAAGGATTGCTACTCCTTCTTACATCCTTACCTTAAGTCAACAGCATTAGGTCTGAGGGGGGGCCAGGAGCGTCCTGGAGCGGTAAAGAAGCAGCGCCGCCCCCCTTTTTGTTTTTGTCTTTTTTTAGGGTTTGATGTTGTATTTTTTCATTTTTGTGTAGAGGGCGATTCTGCTTATTCCGAGGATTTGTGCTGCCTTGGCTCGCCTGAAGTGGGACTGTTGCAGAGCCTCGATGATCCTGTGGTATTCTGGCGGGAGGGTCTCTGCAGGCTTTTTACTATTGGTGTCGATGAAGTCCCTGGGCAGGTCATCGACCGTGATTACGGACTTGTTGCACAGGACAAAGGCGTGTTCTATGGCGTGCTGAAGCTCCCGGATGTTACCGCTAAAGGGATGGGTCAGGAAGACCTTCATCACGTCGCTGGAGACGTCCGTTATGTCCTTCTTGAGCAGGATGTTAAACCTGTCTATAAAGTACCTCACCAGGATGTGGATGTCGTCTCTCCTTTGGCGCAAGGGTGGGACGTGCACCTCGATGACGTTTAGCCTGTAATAGAGGTCTTCCCTAAACTCTCCTTTGGCGACCAGTTCCTTTAGGTCTTTATTTGTCGAGGCTATAATCCGGGTGTTTGTCCTGATTGGGGTGGCATCCCCTACGCGCTCAAACTCGAGGTCCTGGAGCACACGCAGCAGACGCAGTTGTATGGAGATTGATATATCGCCTATCTCATCAAGCAGTATGGTGCCGCCATCGGCTATCTGAAACCGCCCTTTCCTGTCTTTAATGGCCCCGGTAAAGGCCCCCTTGACGTGTCCAAAGAGCTCGCTCTCCAGGAGGCCCTCGGGCAGGGCAGAGCAGTTGACCTTCACCAGGGGCATGGCGCAGCGGCTGCCGTTGTAGTGGATTGCCTCTGCCACCAGCTCCTTGCCAACACCGCTTTCGCCGGTTATGAGGACCGTTGTCTTGAGGTCAGCAAGGCTCTCTATCAACGAGTAGACCCTCTGCATGGCCTCGCTCTTGCCTATGAGCTTATAGAACTGTCTCCTGTGGCCTATCTCGGTCTCAAGCAAGGACGTGTAGGTATCATCCTTTATCACCATTACGGCGCCATATGCCACGCCCTTGGCATCGAGCAGGGGGTAGGTCGTTATGCCTACCACAAGTCTCTTCTTGCCTTTTTTATGACATTCTACGTGATTTATCTTTGCCGGCGCCGTCTCTTTTAATGTCCTTGCCAGTACGTCGTAACAGCCCATCGAACACGCCGCAAAGGCAGACTTAAATGGCTTGCCAATGACTGCCTCCTTGTCTATGGCACAGATGTGTCTTACGGCATCGTTGGCCTCTATGACCTTCATGTCATTGTCTACGGTGATGATCACCTCACCGACGCTTCTGAATATGGCCTCCGTGTTTGTCTTATACCTCTGTATCTGCTTTTCGTAGGTGACGTTTCTGCAGGCCTGAAGAAGTGTCTCCAGGAATTTTTTGTTATTCAGGGGCTTGATTATGAAATTGTCTATCCCGATGTTTATCAGCTCAACGAGGTATTCTGACTCGTCGTATGCGGATGTTATTATGATTGACTGTTCTTTATTAATTCCTTTAATTTCGCTGGTCATTTTTATGCCGTCCATGAGGGGCATCCTTATGTCGCTTATTACGAGGTCGTATTGACGTTGCCTGTAGCTCTGCAGGCCTTCCCTGCCATTGGCCGCCGTCTCCACCGACGTAAAGAACTTCGTAAGGATGTGGTAGGTCTCATGCCTCATGGTGTCGTCATCCTCCACGTAAAGGACGGAGAGCCCACTGGCGTATCTCTTTAACTCCGCTACTGTTGGTTGCATATCAAGTGTCTTTTTTAGGTATCTCTACGCTAAAACTTGCCCCATCTTTGGTGTTTCTGGCGGAGAGCGTACCATGACAGTGCTCCTCTATAATCATCTTGGCCATGTAGAGCCCAAGCCCTGTCCCATGTACCTCTTCCTTTGTGGAGTAATAGGGGAAGAAGATGTTATCCATTATCTCTGGCGATATACCCCCTGCGTTGTCTGTGATCTCTATGACTACATTGTTGTCTTGTTCATAGCTGTCTATAGATATCCTGGGATTAGCTATCTCTCTGTGTTCCAGCGCTTCCCTGGCGTTTTCAATGATGCTTAAGAACACCTGGACAAGCTCATTGACGTAGGTCTCTATGGGGGTCTCTGACTGACATCTGAGGTCTATCTCGATGCCTTTGTTCTTTAACTGTTCCCCTATGATATTAAGGGTCTTTTGGATG
Source organism: Nitrospirota bacterium (assembly GCA_015233725.1). Classification (GTDB taxonomy): domain Bacteria; phylum Nitrospirota; class Thermodesulfovibrionia; order Thermodesulfovibrionales; family Magnetobacteriaceae; genus Magnetobacterium. The sequence goes on from JADFXD010000094.1 coordinate 2,427, forward strand.
ATAGCCTTTACATCCAGGGCCTCCTTGTTTTTATCCGGTTTGAAGAAGCCGCTAAAGTCGTTTATTGTCTGTGACAGGTGTTGAACCTGGAGCTTTATCCTTTCAAGTGAGTCGTTGAGTACCCCCTTGTCCAGGGTATCAAACATGGCCTCCAATTCAAGGCGGTTGACGGATGCGCCTATGGCCGATATTGGTTGTTTCCATTGATGGGCGATTATGCTTAACATCTCTCCCATCTGTGCCTGTCTCTCACGTAAGAGGAACATCTTGTCTCTATGCTTCTTTTCGGTGATATCGCTGTGGAAGCCAAACAGCATTATCTCACCGTCTAATTCGACAAAGCCTGAGCTTACCTCTACATTGACCCTTTTGCCGTCTTTGTGGCGCAAGACTGTCTCAAATCTGCTGTGACCCATCCGGGTTATTTCTTCCATAAGGGCAACGACCTCCTCGTTGCTATGTCCTATATCTATCTCCTTTATGTTCATGCTGCATAGCTCATCGGGTGAGTAACCCAACAGGTCAGACAATGCCTGATTGGCATCTCTTATCTTCCCTGTATGATCAGTCAAGACAAAGCCGTCGATGGAGACGTCAAGTATCATCTTGTTTCGTCTCAACTGTTTATCTATTGCCTTTTCAGAAATCTCCATTGCCCGTGCAGCCTCCATTGCCTCAAGGGCGAATGACACGTCGCTGGCAACCTCCTCTATTAATTTAATCTCCGGTTCCAGGAAGAAGTCCTTTTGAGAAACGCCCAATGAAATCGTGCCAATGACCACCCCATGTGTCCTTATCGGAAACGCGGCCAATGAGAGGTAGCCTCTCTTAAGCGCTTCATCCCTCCAGGTGGCCGGCACTATCGGGTCTATTGCTATGTTGTTGCATATTGAGGGTCTGGCATCTCTTATGGCCGTAGTGGTTGGACATATCATCTCAGGGTTATTTACTATAGACATCACGATATCGTTTAGCTCCCCTTCCTCTATCCCGGCAAAGGCGACAGGTTCCACTAATGCCGTATCTCGATCTATCAATCCAATCCATGCCATCGTGAAGCCTCCATACTCCAGGCATATACGGCATACCTCATTAAACAGCAAGGCCTCGTCTTTTACACGCACTATTGATTGATTTATCTGGCTTAAGACCGCGTAGAGGCGGTTTGCCCGGATAAGGCTGGCCTCCATTTCCTTGCGAACTGTGATATTCTCTATCATTGTTATGCCATACAGCATTTGTCCCTTGTCGTCTCTGATTACGCTGGCAATGGTGTTGTCCCATAACACCTTGCCGGACATTGAGATGTGACGTTTTTCAATATACATGTATGGTATTTCATTATTGTACAGTTTGTTCACGAGCTCTGCACTCTTATCGAGATCGTCCGTATGGGTTATATCTTTAAACGTCATGCCTCTGAGCTCATCAGCAGTATATCCCAGCATCTCGCAAAATTTACCATTGACGTCCGTAAACCTGAGGTCCTTGCCCCACAAGGTTATACCAAGCGGGGCGTTATCAAACACCTTACGGAAGCGTTCCTCGACCTCATACTGTCTTTTCCTGAAGCTGGCATTTCGCTTCTGCCATATCAGGCCAATCCCCATGCCGGAGAATGTCATTAGTAAACTGACCATTATTGCTATGAGCCTTGAGAGCTTTACTATTGGTCGATATATTTCGTCCTGGTCCACCTTGGAGACAATAAACCACGGTGTATCCGGCACCGGCATAACCGCCGCGAGCACCGGATGTCCCCTGTAGTCGTGACCCTCCACTATACCCCGCTGCCCCAGTGCAGCCATCACCGCGGGCAGTTGCTTATAACTGTCTATAGGCAGACGAAACGTCAGGGCAGTACCCTTCTTGTGACGAAGCTCGTTTAAAAACAACACGTCACTGCCCTCCCGACGGATCAAGAGGGTCTCCGCCGTGTTGCTCTCTACAGGCCAGGTCTGGATCAACGAAAACAGCCCCGTATAAGGGTCAATATCTGCTATGATAGTGCCTATCACCTTGCCGGTTATCTCTCCTTTGACGGGGTCTCTTTTAAATATGGGTATAATGGCGGTTAATCTGACGGTATTGTGCGCATCCAGGTAAAGGTCGGAGATTACAACGTCTCTTGCCTTCATCGCCCTTGCCAGGACAGGCTTGATGGCCGTTTCTACCGGGCTGTCCTCTTGCGTTGACAACACAACAGCGCCGTCTCTATCCGTAAGCATGACCCTGTTGAAATTTTGATTATCTCTCAGGGAGATCAATCGTTCAGATAGTGAATCCCTCTTTGCCTCTGATGTCCTGTCATTGAGGTACCCTTCTATCTGCAAGGCAATAAATATCTTGTTATAGACATCAGTAGCGTCTCTAAGGCGTTCATTTCGCCATGCCGCTATCTGATCAATCTTGATATTTGTTATGGTTAATAATTCCTTCTGTATATGACCCCTGAGGTCTCTTTTTTCGATGTCAAAGGCGACATATCCCACCACTAAAATACATATACTCGAGAGAACGAATATCCATATCGCACTCCACCCTGAGATACATCTGCTTTCTTTGTTTATCATATTTTCACCTTAAATTTTTGCAGCTAACTTGAATCAATAATACCTCGGTACAAACTCTTTGTCATTAAGGAATTTCACCGAATCTCCGCTCTGCCCAATAACAAACATACCATTATCGTAAGCAAACTTGTAACTGCCTTCCTTTATGACTATACCTGCTACCGCGCCTATTAGTTTTCTATTTTCGTATTCTTTAAATAAAAGCCTAAACTTTTTAAGCCTTTGAATGTGATCTTTTATGTCTTTTATCAATAGGGTGCTTTTAACCTCTATTGCTATCACATACTCACCATTTACAGCCAGTATATCTATCTCAATACCACAGTTACCGCTTTTTCTTTCTACATACCGAGATATATGGTCTACCTTTATGCCTCTTCTTTTAAAGAGCCTCACAACAGCCGGCCACACCATACCCTCAACAAACTCACCCCATTTGTCCGAAAGATTGCTTACAGCCATGTTGGCCCGTTCAGCTATCCTTTCACTGCGCTGCATCCTAGCCTCATATGCCTTTGCTTCCTTTTCCTTCTTTGCCTCCTTTTCTTGCCTCTCTTTAGCTTCCCTTGCTTTCTTTTCTTTCTCTTCTTGTCTCTCCTTGGCTTCCCTTGCTTCTTTTTCTTGTTTCTCTTTTTCTTCCTTTGCGTCCCTCTCTTGTCTCTCCTTAGCTTCCTGTTCTATCCTTCTGTTAGCCTCCCGAAAGGTCTCCTTGATCTCAACGAATTCCTTCCGTATCTCCTCGAAACCCTTCATCACGTCTTCAAATGTCATGGTCGCCTCCTTTACTTTGATTATAACATAATCGGGATGTATTGCTTTCCTGCTTTTTTTTAACTTATATTCGGGCTTACAGGCAAATAGCATTATAATCCTTGACAAGTGCTTAGTCTTAAAATTATAATGATTGTTATAAAGATGATGATAGTGCGGTTGAAGGACATAAAGGATGAGGGGCTGGTTGTTGAGCTCAACATGGGTGTATCGTTGGACACCGCGAAGGTGAAGGGACCAGTACGCGGCAACCTCTCTGTAGATAAGTCGGGGGATAGCGTGTTGATTAACGGCACGGCACGCCTGGAGATGACGCTGACGTGCAGCCGTTGCCTGAGGGAGTTTGACAGCGACCTGGAGGTGGCTATTAACCTGACGTACATGCCCTGGCAGGATGATGACCTCGAGGAAAGAGACCTGCAGGAGACCGATATGGATATCGGTTTCTATACCAATGACGAGATAGACATACATCAGCTTGTGACGGAGCAGATACTGCTAAACATGCCGATGAAGATAGTTTGCCGCGATACGTGCATGGGGTTGTGTCACACGTGTGGGGCAAACCTCAACGAGGGCCCTTGTCGTTGCAGCAACGGCCCAGCGACTGTAGGGAGCGATCCGATCAATTCGACTGTAGGGAGCCAGGAGTGTCCTGGAGCAGTAAAGAACGAATCCGACCCAGCGACTGTAAGAAGCGAATCCGACCCAGCGACTGTAAGAAGCGAATCCGATCAATATCCCCAGGGCAAGGCGGAATTGACAACAGAGGGTAGCCTTGTAAGCTACCTCGATAGACTTAGATCAAAATATAAAGTAAGATAAAGGAGTTATGAGGCGATGGCCAATCCAACATCAAGACACTCAAGGGCAAGAAGGGATAAGCGCAGGGCAAACTGGAAGGGGGTAATACCCCATCTGATGAAGTGCCCAAACTGTGGAGAACTAAAGATGCCTCACAGGGCATGTGGTAGCTGTGGCATGTACGACGGCAGGAGTATCCTGGAGGTCGTAGAAAAAGAGTAATCTTATGATTATAGCGTTAGATGCAATGGGTGGTGATAATGCTCCAAAGGTTACAATAGAGGGCGCGGTTGAATCGGTTAATCGGTACAACGATGTAAGCATCATACTTGTCGGTGACGAGGAGGTAATAAGAAAGCGCCTGCGCAGCAAGAGTTACCCCAAGGACAGGTTGAGTATCAGGCACGCCTCGCAGGTGGTTGATATGCAGGAGACCCCCACCAGAGCGTTACGACACAAGAGGGATTCATCGATACGCGTGGCGGTGGAGCTGGTCAGAGACGCGGAGGCTGGCGCCGTGGTCAGTGCGGGGCACTCCGGGGTTGCCCTGGCAACCTCTCTGACCCTGCTAAAGAAGGCCCCCGGTGTGGACAGACCGGCGATAGCGGCGTTTATGCCCACGTTAAAGGGGCGTTTCCTCCTGATAGACGCAGGGGCCAACGTCGACTGCAAACCGATTAACCTGCTTCAATTTGCCATCATGGGTAGCGCCTACTACAGTGCGGTCATGGGGATACTCGCCCCAAAGGTCGCATTGATAAGCATAGGGGAGGAGGACTCAAAGGGCAACGACCTCACAAAGGAGGCTTTTAAGTTATTGAAGGCCTCGAACCTGAACTTTGTCGGCAACATCGAGGGCAAGGACATCTTTCTGGGTGCAGCCGACGTGGTGGTATGTGATGGTTTCATTGGCAACACCACGCTCAAGATAAGCGAGGGGCTGGCTGAGGTGATATTTAGGATGCTCAAGGAAGAGATATCAAATTCGTACGTGGGAAAACTCGGATATTTCCTGATGAAGCCAGCCTTTAGAAGTTTCAAGAAGAATACCGACTACGCAGAGTACGGGGGCGCCCCGTTGTTGGGCATAAACGGTACCTGTATAATCTGTCATGGACGCTCCTCCTCAAAGGCAATCAGAAACGCTATAAAGGTTACCAATCAGCTTGTAAAGGTAAACATCAATAAGATCATATCAGATGCGCTCCTTACAGCCGCTGGGTCAGACTCACCCCTTACAGTTGCGGGGGCAGACTCGATAGAGAGGTCATCTAATGACATGCAGGGGCAGGGGTTGATTGAGGGTCAGGATTGAGTGCCAGGATTGAGTGCCAGGATTGAGTGATAGAATCAATGATTGATGGCCAGCGATTGAGGACTAAGATAGTATCAACCGGTTCATATCTGCCGGAGAGAATCCTTACCAATCAGGACCTTGAGCGTATAGTGGACACCTCCGACCAGTGGATACTTGAACGCACGGGCATCAGGGAGAGGCATATAGCCAGCGACACTCAGAGTGTCTCAGACCTGGCGATTGAGGCGGCCAGGACGGCCATCAGCCGTGCGGCCATAAGCGTGGACTCCATAGACCTCATCATCGTGGCCACCATAACGGGCGATATGCCTGTGCCGGCAACGGCGTGTTTCTTGCAAAGGAGCATTGGCGCTCATAATGCGGCGGCCTTTGATATAAATGCGGCCTGTTCCGGGTTTTTGTATGCGTTATCGGTGGCCAATGCCTACATCCTTGCAGGGCTTTACAGGCGGATTCTGGTTGTCGGGGCCGAGACGCTTTCCAAGTTTACCGATTGGGAGGACAGAAACACCTGCGTCCTCTTTGGAGACGGCGCTGGAGCGGTGATCGTGGAGGGGGTTGAGGGAGACAACGGTATCCTCTCCATCGACATATACTCCGATGGCACGATGGCGGAGTTGCTTCACATGCCAGGTGGTGGCTCCAAGCATCCCCCCACCAGCGATACCATCAACAACCGCATGCACTACATCAAGATGAAAGGTAACGAGACGTTCAAGGTGGCAGTGCGCACACTGGAAAAACTCGTCACCGACGCCCTGACCAAGAATGACCTGACGGCCTCCGACCTGGCCTTGTTGATCCCCCATCAGGCAAACATGCGGATAATCTCTGCAACGGCCGCTCGGTTGGGTGTTGACATGGACAAGGTCATGGTCAACCTCCACAGGTGCGGCAACACCTCGGCGGCCTCGATCGCCATTGCACTGGATGAGGCCGTGGTGGCGGGCAGGGTAAAGCCCGACGACATCATACTGCTTGAGGCCTTTGGCGGTGGACTGACGTGGGCATCAGCCCTTATCAGGTGGTAGAGGGATCACTGAGATAATGGGGGCAAAGCCCTAGATTCCTCCCCTTACTCAGCACTGAAGGGGCACTTGTGGCACTGACTTTGCCCTTGATAAGACTTGCAGTAGCCGGATATCCCGTGATGACACATGGCAAAGTCATACTTGAGCGGGTCGTCGGGGTCAAGTGCCTTTAAGGCCTGGGTTATCTCCTGGGCTGTCTTCCAATCGTTGGTCTTCCGCCTTGTAAATCCCAGGCAGCGCCCTACCCTGCCAATGTGCGTATCCAGTGGGATAATGAGCGCGTCCTTGGGCACCTCCTTCCATAACCCAAAGTCTATGTCCCTATCCCTCACCATCCACCGCATAAACATATTCAGACGCTTACAGGCGCTGCCCTTATATGGTGAGGTAAACAACTGCAAAAGCCCATGAGGACGGATATTTGCACCATAAACGGCAGTGGTGTCGATCGTGTACATGTAGTCGGTGAATCTGGCAAGCATATCGTACACATTATCCCCACCTGCCTCAACTGGAGTCATTCTATCACCCCCTGCACCGATACCAAGGGCTATGGGAGGGCGCTTCGGGTGGTTTAAAAAGATTGCCTTCAGAGAGCCCTTATGCCGCAGCGCCTTATGGATGATGTATAGCAGGGCACATACGTCCTTGCCCCTGTTAAGGCGGTAATATATGGGTTCAAAGTCACCCCTCTGCCTTCTTATGTCGAAGTCGTAGAGAAATGCCGACGGACTCTGTCCCATCTTAGACAGTATGGAGTCTATCACCGGCTTAAACAACTCCACCTTGCCATAGGCAAACGAGGAGGCGATAAACGCCACCGTTTCAACGTCCAGGGGGTCTTTGTAGCGATGGGGAAACTCTATCGGGTCATTTAAAATACCCCTCTTAAAGTCAAAGTCGGCGTAAAAACTATCCAGTAACTGCTTTAGGTATCCCGACATAAATATTTATAACATGTAGGATTGAGCATTAAGGGGTCAAGGGCACTGATGCCCTTGCGGGGGGTTCTAAAGGGGGGCGGAGCCGCCCCTTTCTTTCTTCAAGGTCTGAGATATTCAAACTGTTTAGGTGACAGAGGGCGAGGGCGAGGGCATCGGCACTGTCTGAGGTGAGTTCAGCGCCTATATTGAGGATCATCCTGGTCATCTTGATCACCTGGTTCTTGTCGGCCCTGCCATAGCCCACCACGGCCTTTTTGACCTCCAGGGCGCTGTACTGGACAACGGGGACATCCTCGATTGAGGCCGACAACATCGCTACCCCTCGCGCATGTCCAAGCTGGAGCGCTGCCAGCTTGCCTCTTGCGTAGAATATCTTTTCTATGACGGCCTCATCGGGTCTGACGTCCTTTATAACTGCCCTCAGCTCCTCAAACAACTGCCTCAGCCTCAGCTCCAGGGGGGCAGTCTTTGACATGCGGATATCGCCTGAGGTTACGTAGTAAAGCTCGTGACCCCTCTTTGCAACCACGCCATACCCACACACAATGCTACCAGGGTCAATACCAATCACTACCTTCACGTTAAGAAAAAGAAAATAAAGGGGGACGCCTGCCGCCCCCCTTCAGAACCCCCTGCAAGGGGTCACTGACCCCTTGACCCCTTCCTTGCGATGGCTTGATGCTTAAATTTTGGCGTGGGGAGTTATTGCCTTGTCGAGTTATCACTTTTTCCTATATGTTTTAGCGTGGGGGGGCCCTTCTTGCCACATGCGCAGAGAGAGGTACTCAGTAGTGCGATAATCAGGATGATCTGTAATGTCTTTTGCGTCATGGATGCGTCTTTTGGAGGCTCCTTAATCTGTCGATCTGCTTCTTGATCTCCTGTGGCGAGGTACCACCGTAGGCCCGCTTGTTGGCGATGGAACTCTCAACCGTAAGGGCGTTGTATATATCGGTGTCTATCAGCGCTGAAAAACCTTGAAATTCCTTCAGGGTTAAATCGCTTAGTTCTTTTTTTTTGTTGTCGATGCAGTGTTTGACGATCCTGCCGGTTATTTCGTGTGCGCTCCTGAAGGGTACGCCTTTTCGGACGAGATACTCGGCGAGGTCTGTGGCAAGGGAAAACCCCTCAGTGGCGGTTGCATACATACGTTCCTTCTTAAAATCGATTTCCTGCATCATTAATCTTATCATATCCAGGGAGACCATAACCGTATCCACGGCGTCAAATAGGGCTACCTTGTCCTCCTGCATGTCTCTGTTGTAGGTTAGTGGCAGGGCCTTCATCAGCGTCAGTATGGCCATGAGGGAGCCGTAGAGCCTTGCGGTCTTTCCCCTGATGAGTTCGGCCACGTCGGGGTTTTTCTTCTGAGGCATGATGCTTGAGCCGGTTGTAAAGGAGTCGGCTATCTCTATGAAACCAAACTCCACGGTAGACCATAGGACTATCTCCTCGGCCATCCTGCTGAGGTGCATCATGACGATGGCGGCATCCGAAATAAACTCGATGACAAAGTCCCTGTCCGAGACGGCATCCATCGAGTTGTCCGAGATACGCTCAAACCCAAGCAGTTCGGCCACATACTCCCTGTCAATATTCAAGGTAGTACCAGCGAGGGCACAGGCGCCCAGGGGCAACGTATTAATCCGCTTAAAGGCATCATCAAATCTCTCCCTGTCCCGCACGAGCATCTGGGCGTAGGCCAGCAGGTGCTGTGCCAGAGAGACCGGTTGTGCCCGTTGCATGTGCGTGTAGCCCGGCATGATGGTATCTATGTTTTCCTCGGAGATATTCACAAGTGTTTTGATGAAGGCATCAATCCGGTAGATCACATTATTGGTTTCAGCCCTCAGGTAGAGCCTGATGTCGAGGGCTACCTGATCGTTTCGAGATCGGGCGGTGTGTACCTTTCTGCCAGCATCACCGACCTTATCTATCAGGGCCGCCTCTATGTTCATGTGGATGTCCTCAAGTTCCGTTTTGAAAGTGAAATTTCCGCTGTCGATTTCTTTGTAGATTTCGTCCAGCCCTTTTAATATTTCCGTAGCTTCGTCTTCTGTTATTATGCCTTGCCTTTTCAGCATCTTCACATGCGCGGTCGTTCCCTCAATATCGTAACGCCAGAGCCTCCAATCAAATGATATGGACTCGGTAAAGTCCTCTACGATTGGATCCATTTTCCCGGTGAATCTGCCCGACCATAGTTTATCCGTTAATTCTCTTATTCTT
>JADFXD010000011.1 GCA_015233725.1 Nitrospirota bacterium
TAAATATGGTCGCTGAATTAGCAACCACTATCAGAAAGATTATCAGGAAGACCTTCTTGAATATCTTGGATTTAAACATCTGCTTTTTCTGTCCTTATCGCTGTTATGCCCTTATGGCGCCATGCAATCACCTCGTGCTACATTTTTCTCCTGCCTTCGAGTGATTTCTTGAGTGTAACCTCGTCGGCGAACTCCAGGTCGCCCCCCATGGGAAGGCCGTAGGCGATGCGCGTTACTGTTACATCGAGGGCTGGTAAGGTTTCCTTTAGCAGACTGGCGATGTACTGGGCGGTCATTTCCCCCTTGGTGTTTGGATTGGTGGCGACGATCACCTCCGATACGCTGCCGCCCTTGACCCTGGCTACAAGTTCGTCGAGTTTTAGCTTATCGGGTGTGATGCCGTCAATGGGAGAGAGCGCCCCCAACAACACGTGATACAGGCCGTTGTAAGCGTTCGTGCGTTCTATGACGATGATATTGGCCGGCTCCTCCACCACGCACAGACGGCTCTTATCCCGTAAGTCGTTGCGGCAGATGACACATAGGTCAGACTCCGTGATATTAAAGCAGTTGCGGCAAAACCCTGCCTTATCCTTGACGTCTATGATGGCCTGCGCGATGGACCTGGCCTTGTCAGGGGGCATGGCAAGGATAAAAAAGGCCAACCTCTGAGCCGTTTTACGGCCAATGCCGGGTAGTTGCGTCAACTCGCTTATCAGTGTCTCGATGATGCCTTCAGACATGGTGTATGCTCCTTAAGAGGCGGATTATGCTTTATTTCCCAAACAGGTTTGCGATATCTGGCATACCGGGTAACTGCATCCCGCCGGTCAGCTTTGAAAGCTCCTCCTGAACCTTTTCGTGGGCCCGCTTGATAGCCTCGTTGCAGGCGGCGATTATCAGGTCCTGGAGCATCTCGACATCATCGGGGTTGACCACCTCTTTGTCTATCGCTATGGAGACTACCTCGCCTGAGCCGTTAGCAACGGCGCTGACCATGCCACCACCGGAGCTTGCCTCCGCCGTGGTCTGACGCGCCTCCTCCTGGAGCTTGGTCATCCTCTCCTGGAGCTTCTGTGCCTCGCGCATGAGATTGCCAATCATTTTTTTTGACATATATCCTCCTTTTTGCCTTTAAGATTTATTGTTTTATATTTAAGCATGGTAACATTCATTTATTATCGGTCTTTTGGCGGTTTTACCGATACTATGCGTCCCCCAAACTCCTCAAGCGCCTCCTTGACGACAGGGTCTGCCATAGCCTCGGCCATTAAGTCTCTGGCAGATGCAGGGGCGTCCTGAGCCTTGACTCCGGTTGTCCCTGACTCTGATGTACCGCCAGGGGAGCCCTTCTTTACATTTATCTTATATTTTTTACCTGTCAGTTGTTCTACTACCGTTTCTATGATTTTCTTGCCTTTGCCAACTGACTCGGCATTGACACCAAAGCTGCCGCCTGAGAAGTAGATATTGAGGACGTCTCCGGCGATCTCAAAGGCTGCCTCATTGAGTCTGCCTCCTAGGGGTTCGTTGATGTTGCTAACCCCCTCAATGACATTCTGCCAGAGGTCTTCGACCCTGCCTGACTCTGCTGCTTTTGCCTGTGGTGCATCCTGTTGGGCAAATATCTGGCCTGTTGATGGGGCTGTTGTCGGACTTATTGGCGGTATTGTTGGCGATATTGGTTGCGCTTCTGGCCCTGTGTTGGTTGATAACTTTGGGGATGCCTGTACATTGGCGCTGGATGGTATCAGGCTGAGGAGGACGTCGCTGGATTTTGCGTTATCGTGTTGGATGGCAGCGGTTGGAGCGGCATCAGTTGGGGCTTGCGGTTTTATAGTCTTTTGCTGCTCGACGACCCTGGCAGGTGGCAGAGGGGGTAATGGCCCCAAATCCTTAGCCAGTTGATCGGTCTTTTGGTCGGTCATTTGGCCGGCCCTCTGGAGCAACTCCGACACGATGCCCTCCACCCCCTTGAGCGAACTCAGGAGACTGAGCTTTATCAGCGTCATTTCAAGGGCGATGCGTGGTGAAAAGAAGGTCTTTATCGTGGCGTGTGCCTTTATCAGTTCGTTTAAGATAACGGTCAAGGTCTCCATATCCACCGGGGTTAAGAGTCTTCCGATGGTTGTTTGGTCTGCGTTGGGGGTTGAGAGCGAGGTTGTGTTGGTGCCAGGGCATGAGTTGACAGGGGCATTGGGGGAGGCCTTCTGGACGCACTGGATCAGGGCGTCTCTGAAGAACATGGTAAGCTCGGAGACAAAGCCCCTCAGATCGACGCCAGCCTCATAGAGTGCGTCTATTATCTGGAGTATCTGCACCCTGTCGCCCGTTATGATGGCATTGGCGATGTTGGATATGCTGGAGAGGTCAGCGATCCCCAGGAGGTCTCTTACGGCGGAGGCCGTTATGTCGGTGGTGAAGGAGGCGATCTTGTCAAGCAGGGTGAGACAATCCCTCATGCCGCCATCAGCCGCCCTGGCGATGAGGTCGAGGGCATCATCGGTAATGTTGAACCCCTCGGCCTTTGAGATCACCATAAGGCGCTCCTTAATCAGGCAGGAGGGGACGCGCTTAAATGGCAGGTGCTGACACCTTGACAACACCGTTGAGATTATCTTATTGGGGGCCGTTGTGGCCAGGACAAATATGACGTGCGGGGGGGGTTCCTCGAGCGTCTTTAGGAGGGCATTAAATGCCTGTGTAGAGAGCATGTGTGCCTCGTCGATGATGTACAGCTTGTAGCGTGAGCCGGAGGGGGCGTATTTGACCTTTTCTCTGAGGTCACGGATGTCGTCAACGCTGTTGTTGGAGGCGCCGTCTATTTCGATGACGTCCATGAAGGAGCCATCGCGCACTGCCTGGCAGGAGGCGCACGTGCCGCAAGGGGTAGTGGTTGGACCGTTTACGCAATTGAGGGACTTGGCCAGTATGCGAGCGGCTGAGGTCTTACCGACACCCCGAGGCCCAGAGAACAGATACGCATGGGCCAACCTGTTTTCCAATAAGGCGTTCTTTAACACCCTAACGATTGTATCCTGCCCAACGAGGTCTTCAAAATACTGTGGCCGCCACTTCCTGGCAAGCACTAGATAAGGCAATCCACTCTCCTTAACACTATAAAACTCACTGCTACCCTGCTATCCTGGCGCCAAGTCTGTTTTTTCAATGCAGCCGGGCAAAGACTTGCTGCGGCACACAGAATAAATGCTTACCGCTGCTTCCTTCCGAACCTGACGGGGTTCACACCCTCCTGTTGCGCAGGGCCATTGCCCAACTGCATTCAAACAACAGCATCACTGACCTATGTCTGTAAAATAGCACAAGAATAAGGATAGCATATCTCTCACAATAAAGTCTCGTGTTTTTTTTTAGAGAAGACGGCTCAGAGAAGAGAATCAGGGGTGTTGACATAAATCAATTAAATGCTGTATAGTTCCTTGTACAGTAGATAATATATAAGGAACTGGTGATTGTTATTGAAAGAGTTAAGAGATATAACGGTGTTTGTGGTATTGCTGTTGGTCTTTGGGATCTGTAATCTCTATGCGCAAGAGTTGCCGAAGGCGCCGGATATAGATAAGGCTGCAGAGCCGCTGGTAAAGGCCATTGAGATTGTTGGTATAAAGCGTATAGAGGAGGGGGCGGTCAAGGGCAAGCTCTCTCAGAGGGTAAATCAACCCCTATCCAGGGACAAGATCGAGGAGGATATAAAGACCATCTACAGGTTGGGTTACTTCGATGACGTGAAGGTTGAGACGGAGTTTTATGAGGGTGGATTGAAGATAATCTATCGGGTGAAGGAAAAACCAACTATCGTGAGGATCAAGTTTGATGGCAATAAAGAGTTTAAGGACGATAAACTCCATGAAAAGATAACCATTGTTAAAGGCTCAATCGCGGATACTGCCCTTATCCAGGATAACGTGGAGAAGGTAAAGACCTTCTATGACTCGGAGGGTTATTATCTGAGCGAGATATTTCCAATCCTGCATTACATCAAAGATGATGAGGTAAATCTTACCTTCAGGATCAAGGAAGGTAAAAAGATAAAGATAAAGTATCTGAAGTTTACTGGCAACAAGAACATCTCCGACAGCAAGATAAAGAAGGCGATTAAGACATCCACGTGGTGGATATTTTCGTTCTTTACGGGGTCAGGGTATGTAAAAAAGGATGTCTTAGAGGATGACATCAGGGCTATAAGCGACCTCTATCAAGACAACGGCTACGTCAACGTCAAGGTGAGCGAACCCAGGGTCGTTGTGGATGAGGTAAAACCGGCGATAACGGTCGTATTTGACATAGATGAGGGTGATAAGTACAACGTTGCAAAGGTAGACATAGAGGGCTATCACGCCTTTGCCGATGCAGAGATAAAGAAGCTGATAACCATGAAAACCGGTGAGGTCTTCAGTAAGAAAATCCTCACCAGTAATATTGCGGCGGTATCTGAATATTACTCTGAGCGTGGATACGCAACCGTGATGGTAACACCCGAGGTGGTGCCTGACGAACAGACCAGGGCGGTCAGCGTATACCTGAAGGTGGAGGAAGGCAAGATTTACAAGATAGGCAGGATCGAGGCCTTCGGCAACACAAAGACCAGAGACAAGGTGATCAGACGGGAGTTGACCCTGGATGAGGGAGATATCTTTAACAGCAAGAAGCTCAAGAGGAGTTATCAGAACGTAACCAACCTTGATTTCTTTGACTCCGTAGATTTTACCCCCAGACCGCAACCCGATACGGATATAGTAGACATAGATGTGAAGGTCAAGGAGAAGTCCACGGCGTTTGTGAGTTTTGGAGGCGGATACAGCTCTATCGACAGGCTGATCGGGATGGTGCAGTTTACGCAGGCCAATGTGTTTGGCACTGGTCAGTATCTCAAGATAAGCGCCGAGCTTGGCGGTATATCCTCGCTGTATGAGGTAACCTATAAGGAGCCGTGGTTTTTAGACAAGCCAATAAGCCTGGCCGAAAGCATATACAGGCTTGAGCGCGACTATATAGACTACAGCAGGAGGGCGGCTGGTACAGCCATTGGTGTTGATAAGAGGTTTGCTGATTACTACGACATTGGCGCATTGTACAGGTTTGAGGACGTCAACGTCTTTAACGTCACAACTGATGCCCCCGCTATAATCACGGATCAGACAGGCAGGGCAACGACAAGCAGTCTGACGCCAACCCTGACCAGAGACTCGCGCGATAACTACGTCGACCCCACAGAGGGGTCACGCAACTCTGTCTACGTGACGTATGCCGGCCTTGGCGGGTCAAACGCGTTTTTAAAGAGCGGGGTAGATTCCCTGTGGTTTTTCCCGTTCTTTGGACCGACCACCTTGTCCTTCCGAGGCAGGTATGGATACGCCTCCGGGCTTTATGGCAAGAATTTGCCCATCTATGAGAGGTTTTACGTCGGTGGCATATCCACAATCAGGGGACTTGCCTTTGGTGAGGCCGGCCCCAAGGCCAGTGATGGCACGTATATTGGCGGAACCAGTCAGATGCTCTTTAACGGGGAGTTTATCTTCCCCATTGTCTCTGAGGTAAAGCTCAAGGGTGTGGTGTTTTTCGATACTGGATCGTCCTTTGGAGACGGTGCCAGGTTTTCTGAGTTCAAGTACACATCGGGGACAGGCCTTAGGTGGATATCGCCATTTGGACCTATCCGTATAGAATATGGCTATAACTTACATAGGCAGCCAGGTGAGTCCAGCGGAAGGATTGAGTTTTCCTTCGGCAATTTCTTTTAAGAAATACAGGCTTTTTAGAGCCATAAATAAAACAATAGGAGGATATATGAAAAGGGTTTTAACCGCCTTGATGGCGGTAGTGATGGTGGTGTTTTTCAATTGCGCGGTCATGGCGCAGAGTAGCGGGGGGGCAAAGATTGCCTTCGTGGATGTTCAAAAGGTCTTGAATGAGTCCGAACCAGGCAAAAAGGCAAAGGCCAGTCTGGAGACCTTCGTTAAATCACATCAGGGCAAGATAGACGAAAAGGAAAAGACCGTAGAAAAACTCAAGGATGAATTGGAAAAGAAGGGAACTGCCCTCTCAGAAGACGCCAAGAAGAAAAAACAAGACGAACTCCAGGCCATGATGAGAGACCTCAAACGGATGGCCGCAGACGCCCAAGAGGATATAAGAAAGAAAGAGTCAGAGATCACCAAAGATGTGTTTAAAGACATTAGAGATGTCATTAGCACCGTTGGCAAAGATGAAGGATATTCAGCTATACTGGATAGCAACGTGCTGCTTTACTCTAATGAAGGTGCTGACGTCACAGAAAAGGTTGTCAAGAAGTACAACGAATTGGGTAAGAAAAAGTAGCAGCGTAAATAAGAAAACAACAGCAAGGTATCCTCTTAAAACAAAGATGGTAAAATCATTTTTTATGGTTTAAAGACATGGATTGCCGGGTTCATCGGTGCCGCAGTAGCTGGGCGGCAATGACAGTAATAGGCGTTTGTCATTGCCGCGTAAGCAGGGATCCACTAAAACGTAAAAGCAGAGTTACCATTAGATATAAAGAAGATACACAGCAAGTGTTAAGGGTATCTGAGATGTATTGTATCTGACCCCCGCGGTTGTAAGGAGTGAGCTGCCCGACTGTAAGGAGTGATCTATAAAGTGCAACGATGATAATGAATTTAGGAGAGATAACCACCTTTCTTGGTGGCAGCCTCAGGGGGGATGCCCAATGTGTGATTGTTGGGGTTGCTGGCATAGCGCAGGCAGCGCAAGGCTACATAACGCTCTATAAAGGTAAAGGTCCAGTTGATGAACTCCTGGCCTGTGATGCCGCTGCCGTAATCGTCAAGGAGGAGTTGTCCGAAGTTGATAAGGCACAGGTGATCGTTGGCAATCCGTCACTGGCATTTGGTAAGCTCCTGGCCTTGTTTTATACCAAGCCATTTATCCCCAAGGGGATAATGAACGGGGCTTATGTAGGTGATGACGTGCGTGTCTCCGCCAATGTGACCGTCTACCCTGGCGCTTATATCGGCGATGGTGCGGCGGTGGGTGATTGTACGACAATATACCCTGGTGTCTATATCGGCGAAAATGCCGAGATTGGCCGTGATTGCATAATATACCCAAACGTGACCATCGGTAAAGACTGCACCATAGGCGATCGGGTAATAATACAGCCTGGGGCGGTGATAGGAGCAGATGGTTTTGGTTACGAATTTGACAATGGCCGCCACTTTAAGATCCCACAGGTAGGCAGGGTCGTGGTGGAAGATGATGTGGAAATTGGCGCCAATGCCACCATAGATAGGGCAACCAGCGGTGTTACATTGATTGGAACTGGTACAAAGATAGACAATATGGTACAGATAGCTCACAACGTTACCATCGGAAAGCATACCCTGATCGTGGCACAAACCGGTATCGCCGGCAGCAGCAAGATCGGCGACTACGTGGTGCTTGCCGGGCAGGTCGGGGTGGCAGACCACACAACGGTTGAATCGGAGACACAGGTCGGCGCTCAGGCGGGCATTATGGGGAAGGTTAAAAAGGGCGCTTATATGGGCTCTCCTGCCATGCCTCATCTGCAATTTAAGCGTTCCTACACGCTGTTTAAACGACTGCCGGAGATCAACGCAAGATTGCAGGAGCTTGAAAAACGAGTCCCAGTTGACAATGTTAGGACAATGTTGGACAAAAACGAGCCGTTTCAAAGGGAGGAATAGGCAATGATAGACATATTAGGGGTAAAAAACACCATACCTCACAGATATCCTTTTCTGATGGTTGACCGTGTCTTAGAACTCGTACACGGAGAGAGCGCAAAGGGGATAAAGAACGTAACAATAAATGAACCCTTTTTCCAGGGTCATTTCCCCGACAATCCTGTAATGCCAGGGGTGTTGATAATAGAGGCGCTGGCGCAACTATCGGGTATCCTGGCATTCCAGTCCGGGGTAAAGGGCAACACCGTTTATTTCATGAGCATAGAGAAGGCAAAGTTCAGAAGACCCGTTGTCCCTGGCGATCAACTGGTGCTTGACATAAAGGTTACACATAAGAGAGGTAACGTGTGGAGATTTGCCGGCAAGGCCATGGTGGAAGAGGCAGTTGCATCCGAGGCCGAATTTACCGCTATGGTTGCGCAGCGGGAGTAGCTAAGATGCAGGCAAAGATTCATCCAACGGCCATTATTGGCGATGATGTGGAGATCGATGAGGATACGGAGATTGGCCCCTACTGTATAATTGGCAACGGCAGCAAGATCGCCAGAGGCACCAGGCTGATCTCTAACGTTATCCTGGAAGGGACCCTGGAGATTGGCCTCAACTGCACCGTACATCCATTTACAAGTATCGGCTTTCCACCACAAGACCTCAAGTACGACGGCAGACAAACGTCCGTCAAGATCGGCAATAACAACATCATCAGAGAGTACGCAACGATCCACAGGGCATCCATCCACGGCGATGGCACCACCGTCATAGGAGACGGTAACTTTATTATGGCCTACGTCCACGTAGCACACGACTGTAAGTTGGGTAATAACATAGTGATGGCCAACGCTGCCACCCTCGCCGGACACGTTGAGATAGAGGACCATGCCGTAATTGGCGGTGTGGTGGCCATTCATCAGTTTACAAGGATAGGGACATTTGCGATGGTTGGAGGCTTTAGCGGCGTGGGACAGGACGTCCCGCCATTTACGATAGCATCCGGACCGAGGGCAAGGCTCTTTGGCCTAAACCTCATAGGTTTAAAGAGAAACGGCTTCTCCGATGAGACCATCCAGAGGTTAAAGGAGGCCTATAAGATACTGTTTCGGGATAAGTTGACACTGACAGAGGCCCTGCGTAAGCTGCAAGAGGATATCGAGATGACCCCGGAGATAAAAATGCTGATCGATTTTATATCAAAAAACAAGAGGGGCATATGTCGGCAGACGTGACCAGGAGTGTCCTGGAGCATCAAGGAAGAAAGATACTGGGGTTGATAGCGGGTCAGGGGGAGTTGCCCCTGGCCATTGCACGGGAGGCGCATCAGCAGGGCTTTCGGGTCTTTGCCATAGGGCTTGCCCCCCTGTGCGATGAGGCCTTAAAGAACCACGTCGATGACTTCATGTCAATAAGCGTTGGGAAACTGGGCTCAATCATCGGGGCGCTAAAAAAGGCCAACGTGACAGAGGCCGTCATGGGTGGAAAGGTCCCCAAGACCCTTGTCTATAAGAGCAAGATCGTCCCCGACCTAAAGACCGTGGGGTTGATGATGAGGCTAAAGGACAAGAGCGATGACTCCATACTCCTTGCCGTGACCGAGGAGTTCGTCAAAGAGGGGATCAATATGCTTAACGTGACCGATTTTACGACAAACCTCATAACCTCCCACGGGCTGTTAACCAAGAAGGGCATTTCAAAGCAGGAGGAAAAGGACATAGAGTTTGGCTTTAGGATCGCCAAGGAGATCGGGAGGCTTGACATCGGTCAGACCGTAGTTATCAAGGATAGCGCGGTTATCGCCGTGGAGGCAATCGAGGGCACCGACAGCGCCATCATCAGGGCAGGGACATTGGTCGGAGATGGCGCGGTGGTGATAAAGGTCAGCAAGCCGACACAGGATAAGCGCTTTGACTACCCCGCCGCCGGCCTTCAAACCATCAAGGCCATGATAGATGCCAAGGCAAGGGTACTCGCCCTTGAGGCCGACAACACCCTCATGCTCGATAAGGTGAACATGATCAAGAACGCCACCGCGGCAGGTATCACCATCGTTGGTATAAAGTAATGTTGTGTATAATCAACCCATCATGAACAAGAGCAAGATGGGGTCAAGGGGACTGCTCCCCTTGCAGGGGGGTCCAGGGTTAAGAAGAGCCGCCCCCTTCTTTCCCTTCTTCTTTGGAGATGAGTAATCCCCCTTCAATCGATGAGCCTCTGGTCAGCGTTGTGATGCTGTGCTACAATCGTCGTGAGGATGCCCGCGAAGGCCTCCAGCGCCTGACCACGCAATCCTACAAGAACCTCGACATCGTGGTCGTGGACAACTGCTCCTCAGACAGCACCGCAGAGATGGTGCAGCAGGACTACCCCGACGTCACCCTGATCAGGATGCCGAAAAACGTAGGTGTTGACGCCTATAACGAGGGCTTCCGACGCAGCCGTGGTCAGTACGTGATCATCCTCGACGATGACAGTTTTCCATCCGATGGCAGCATCAAGCGGATGGTGGAGAAGTTTCGAGACAACCCCACCCTTGGCATCGTGGCCTTTGACGTCAGGGACTACGCCCAGTACAACAACGTCTGTCCAGAAACTACGCCAACAAAGACAGCCACAGACCAAAAATCCCCCCCATCAAGCGGTGCCGACGCCTACATCATGTCCTTTAACGGCGCTGGGGCCGGCGTCAGACGAGAGATACTCGACAGACTCGGCGGCTATCCGAGTGAGTTCTTCCTGTACGCCAATGAACTCGACCTGGCCTTCAGGGTCTGGGATAGCGGCTACAGGATCGAATTCTTCCCCGACGTGGTTGCATATCACAAGACCTCCGCGGTAAACAGGCTGTCAGAGAGGGCACCGTTTTATTACACGCGCAACACGTTCTGGCTCACGTGGAAGCACTACCCCTTTGACATGATGCTCAGGGCAAATGTCTTACTTATGTACTATGTGTTCTATCACACGCTGGAGCAGTCAACAACGGTCTATCTCAGGGCGTTTGCCGATGCCATCTCTAATCTCAGGCAGGTACGAAAGAGACGTAAGCCGGTAAAGCGTGAGATTGCCTCAAAGATGCGAGTACCACTGAAGCTGCCGTTTACCATGTACCGTTGAGGGGTATCATGTTGGCGAGCCAAGTTTATATCTTGATACTTCAAGATATATTGTCCTGTAGTGATAACAAGTGATAATATGCAAAAATAATTCTTCTATCTATTTACTTAAGATAAATAGCATTATTTGGCTGTTGACATGTCTTATACATATATGTAATTCTATTATATTAATTTTATGACAAAAGTATTCTATATAGAGGGAGTGTTTTTGGCTTATAAGCATTTTACATCTGAGAAGAGGTGTTGTGACAAATATTAATGAGAAAACAGATTACTTGGTTAAGGATTTAATTGAAGGATATAATAAAAGTAAAAAACCAATAAACGTAAACTTTAGAAAGATGTTGATGTGGCTATCTGTTAAAGAAAGGACATCACATTTAATCCACTTTTATCCAGCTAAATTGCTAAGACATATCCCATACTTCTTTTTAAATAATAGTTTTTTTTCATCACCAGGTGATATTGTTCTAGACCCTTTTTGTGGTTCAGGGACTGTGTTACTTGAAGCATTGTTGGCAGGGAGAAATGCTATAGGAGCTGATATTAACCCGTTAGGTTGCTTAATATCACGTGTCAAAACTACACAAATTGATGAAAGCAAAATGAGAAAAACCATAAAAAATATAAAAAGTAAAATATCAGAGTATCCTGGTACAATTGAACTATATATTATTAATCTTGAATATTGGTTTTATCCTCGTATTATAGAACAATTAAAACGTATTTTAGAAGCTGTCACATTTATAACAGATACAAAATTAAAAGAGTTTCTACTGGTTTGCTTTTCTAATTGTTTAAGAAGAGTTAGTTTAGCTGATCCTATATTATATGTCCCTGTAAAACTTAACATACACAAGTATCCTAAAGAACATTCTTTATATAAAAAAGTAAACGAACGATTAGATTACTTAAGTAAAGTAAATGTGTTTGACGAATTTTTTAAGCTTGTTAATGAAAATTTAGAGAGAATAGTAGACTTAAATAAATGTTCAAGAAACGATATTTCAACAACAGTTCTATGTGCCGACGCAAGGAATCTGATATTGAATACAGAAGGTAACGATATATTACAAAGTGAAAGTATACACTTAGTGATAACATCTCCACCTTACGCTGGTGCACAGAAATATATCAGGTCAACGCGATTGCACCTAAGTTGGCTTCGTCTTTGTACGTCTTTAAAAATATCAGAACTTGAAAGAACGATTATTGGTCGTGAACATTATCGCAAGGCAGAATATAGTAAACTTGTTGAACTAGGATTTGATGATCTTGATAAGAGAATTGAGCATCTATACAAGATTAATCCTATTCGAGCTTACATAATAGGAAATTATATAAAAGAAATGCGTGATGTGTTTATTGAAACGAAAAGGGTTTTAAAAAAAGATGGTTATCTTATACTAATTACAGCCAGTAATTATGTGTGTGGTGAGGAGTTTGAGACTCATGTGTATTTAACAAGAATACTTGAAAGTATTGGTTTTATTGTTGTGTTGGTGTTAATAGATGATATTCGCTCAAGAGGCTTAATGACAAAAAGAAATAGAACTGCTAACATTATAACAAGAGAATGGGTTATAGTGTTGAAGAAAATAGCTTACAAATGATAGATAATAGAGACAATATTATCGATGATTACCGAAATGAATTAATTGATAAAATAAAAACTCTACATGAAACAATATGGGAAAGGCGTGTTCATGAACCATTGTTAAACGAATGGTTGGAAAACTTTAAACAAGACGTAGAAGGAGAGGCTAGTGAGCAATTACATGCTCTGTATTTACTATCACAGTTCATATATTTTGGTACTAACTAAATCCGGCATCTCTTAAAGTCATTATATCGAGACTTGTATAAATACCCTATTATAGAAAAAATACGAAAAAAACACAATGACACGACAGACATTAACCTTATAAACAAAGAGTTTTCAGAGGAATTAAAACATACACGTTTTCTGGGTATGGGCAATCCGCCTGAGAGTGGTGTGTTTTTATTATATTATTTTAGACAAGAAAATAAACTATCACGTGAACTGTTTATCCATAGTCATCAGATATTCAGCCAGAGTGGAGGAAACAATGGAGCCATATTACGAGAAAATGATGTAAAGAGATACATTTATATTGATGATTTATGTGGTTCGGGAACGCAAGCTATTGACTATTCAGAAGATATCTTAGAGAATATAAAGAAGTTAAACCCTGAAGTGGAAGTCGATTATTATGTCTTATTCTCAACAACAAAAGGTTTAAATAATGTCCGTGACTATAAAAAGTTCAATAGAGTAGAATGTATTTTTGAGCTCGATGATTCATACAAGTGCCTTGAAAATGATTCAAGATATTTCGCAAATATAGATGCAAATATAGATGCAAGTAAAGGAGTGTGTAGAGATTTTGCAAGAAGAATGTGTAAAGAATATGGAAAAATGCTTTCACCAAAATATCCATTAGGATATGGAGATTGCCAGTTGCTCATGGCATTTAATTATAATACTCCGGATAATTCCCTACCAATCTTTTGGTACGATGGAGAATACCACAATAACGTGAGGTGGATACCTGTTTTTAAACGTTACGATAAGATTTACTAAGGATTAAAATGGAACAATTATGCGATTATGAAACTAACCCTTTTGAAATCACTAAGGCTGTTGATTTTAATGATAAGCAGATACAGGATTTTTGGGTAGATATAACTGGAGGGTTTAATAAATTAGTTAAACCTACTTCATCTATGTCAATGTTTATACTAGGTGGTAAGGGTAGTGGAAAAACACACATAATGCGATATTTTTCTTATGCTATTCAAAAAATGAGATATACTGAGAATATAGTTCCGGGATTAAAAAAAGAGCAGTATATAGGCATATATCTACTTTGTAGTGGTTTAAATTCAGAAAGGTTTAAAGAGAGAGGCTTGACAGATCAACGTTGGTATGAAGAGTTTGTATATTACTTTGAATTAAATTTAGTTATCATGTTATTAAAAATAGTACACGATGCATTTTATGAGTATGAGCTATTTAAAAAAAATGAAGACATAATATGCTCTGAAATCATGCAACTGTTTGATTATAAAATAAGCGGATTTAGCAATATGAATGATATAATAGAATACTTCGATAATTTAAAAAAGGAAATTGATATAGCTATCAATAATATGGTTTTTAATAAAAATCTTGATATCGTAAAACTCTTTACACGAAGTAATCTTATCTTTGGAATTCCAAGAATTTTTACTAAATATTTAACATTAGGAGATATGAAGTTCTTATATCTAATTGATGAGTTTGAAAACCTCACTGAACTACAACAAAAATTCATAAATTCGCTTATACGAGAAAGACAAGACCCTGTATCTTTTAAGGTAGGCGCTCGACTTTATGGAATAAAAACTTATAGTATCTCTAATGATGATGAGCTAAATAGAGAAGGTTCTGAATATGAGACACTGCTTTTGGATAATTCCCTTAGATCGTATGAAAATGATTATTCAAGATTTATTAAAGACCTGTGTATTAAAAGATTGATTGAATCAAATTACTTAAACGATTCTCAAAAAATTAAGATTAACCTCATAAATGGTTATTTTGAAGTTTACAGTAAAAACAAGTATTATCTTGATGAAACAAAATTTGTCATTGATAAATATAAAGATAAAAAGAGACCCTATTTTGAAAAACTAAAAAAAGATATCAAAAACGGACTTGATAACGGCATCATTAAAGATATATCTAAGGAAGAAGACATTAATGAGATAATTCAAATGCTGGAAGTGCATGATTATCCACTACTAGAAAAACTTAATATACTCATTTTTTATATAGAGTGGCGCTCAGGTAAAAATCTATATGAGGCCTCAAAAGAAATTTCGCTAAAGTGTAAAAACTATATTGATAATAAAGGTATTGATAAACAGTATGATGAAAAATTTAGACACTTTAAGACAGATATGCTAGCACAATTATATAGAGATTGCCGAAAAAAACAAGAATATATTGGAATAGACACGTTTATTTCAATGTCTCATGGTATACCAAGGAATTTCTTGATGATCATGAAAAAGATTTTTGAATGGTCAGTGTTTAAAGAAGAGGAACCTTTCAAAAGGGATAAAATAATATCTATTAGTTCTCAAGTTGAGGCAGTTTCAAAGGCTTCTGAATGGTTTTATGATCAATCAATTACAATTGGAGATGATGGTAAAATTATGAAAGACAGTGTTAATAGATTGTTGAATTTTTTAAGTACGATACGTTTTTCAGATATTCCATCCGAGTGTTCTCTTTCTGCCTTTAGTATTAATGAAACAGAAATAACGGAAGAAACGTCGCGTATAATAGAGTTAATGTGGAAATGGTCTCTTATTATTGAAATGAGTCATAAGCGTGATAAAAACTCACGACGAATAGATAGGAAGTTTCAAATAAACAGAATGTTAGCCCCGCAATTGGAGCTACCAATTGCTGTGCGTGGTGTAATTTCTCTCACTACAGAAGAGGCAAACTCTATTTTTGATCAAGCTCATTCATCAGAATTTGAACATATTCGTAAAAAAAGAGTAGAAAAAATGAATGCTCCTTTTTTTGGTAAAAGAAAGAATGAGCGAAAACAGAGTTTGCTATTTAATGATTGATTATACCATATTTTATAAGAGTAATTTACAACTAAATGAAGAATGGTCAGAGGAAAATAGATGGGATTTGTTTATTTCTGCTTTTAATTCTAACAAAAGAGTCCAAACTGTTTATGACAAAGTAAAAGCAACAATTAAGTATTGGTTGTTACTACAAGATTATAATTATAAAGACGGAGAACATCCAATAAGTAATATATATATAGCAAATACTAAAAATGAAGGAGAGTGTATTAATGATTATTTTAAAGGGTATTTACATAATAAAGGTTATAAAGATATACGTAAGTTAAAAATATGTATCGATATTACAGGTTTTATAAGACCTTATCTTATGTATCTAATAAGATATCTTAAGTATAATGACGTGAACAAAGTAGATATAATTTATTCTGAGCCTTCTTATTATAAAAATAAAGAGAAGACTGAATTTTCAGGTACTGTGGTATCTAAAGTTAGACAGGTTGACGGCTTTCAGGGAAGTCATAATACAACATACACATCAAATGAAATTTTAATAATTGGGTGTGGTTATGAAACTGAGTTGATAAAGAAAGTTGCCGAGCATAAAAATAATACGAAAAAAATTTTAGTGTTTGGTTTTCCTTCGCTCCAAGCAACAATGTATCAAGATAATATATTGCGCACATATGAGGCTAAAGAGCCAGTAAGCTTTAGTAACTTAACAACTCCCCCTTGCTACTTTGCACCTGCTAACGATCCCTTTGTCGTGGCAAGCGTACTGAGTGAAATTGTTAAGGAAGCAAACCAAAAGAAGAAAATTACGAATCTATATTTAAGCCCTCTGGCAACTAAGCCACAAGTACTAGGTTTTGTACTTTATTATTTAACAGAATGTATTGATAAGGAAGTTAGTATTATATTCCCTTACACAAATGTTTATGCTAAAGAAACGGCAACTGAAATATCGCGTATTTGGAAATATCAAATAGAATTTTACGCATTAAAATAGGTTACTTGTTCAAACCAAAGATAAAAAGGACATAAGCTTTTTAAGATCGCAACGGAGATAGAATTGAGTATTATGGCGCGTCAAGGGGGCTGGTCCTCTTGTGTGTGGGGCTGATGGAGGTGGTCAGCGTCACTGGCTTAATTGGCAAAGCCCTACCTTCTTTATCTCTGCTCGTATATAATTAATTATGGACAGGTGCTTAGTAAAGCCACTTTTTAATCTCTATTGAATAGACCCCTGGTGATACCTCGTAGTTTTTTATGAGGGCTAGTCTGTCTTTATCCGGGAAGTTGTCTTCTGGCATGATGTCGATTTTTATATCGCCTGAGCCTTTTACGAGCCTTCCTTTTATACGGGCGTAGATGCCTTTTCCCGAGAAGGTTACGGATTCTGCCGTTAGTTGTTCTTTCTTTAGGAAGAGCAGGCCGTTTATCTCGTTAAAGTACTTAAGTGGCAGGTATATGCCGTGACTGTAGAGGTCGCTAAAGGTGAAATCCCTGATCTTGAAGGCCAGCTCTCCGGTGTCTTTGTCATAGGTGAAGGTTCCCGAAAATATGCCGTGGCCTTTTAAGGAGTATCTCTTTAGATAATTAAGGCCAGAAAGCTCAATATTGTCCATATTGCCACTTATGCTGACGAGGTCTTTTCTTATAATGCCGCTGCCCTTTATGTAGCCGCCACTTAAACCGGCCTTAAAGTATACCTTTACGGTATTAGACAGTAGAAAAACCGGATTTATCTTTATTGTGCAGTCATTTAGTATGATTAACTCGTTGTTCTTTGATAATAGTAATCTTATATCCTTTATTTTTACGTTAAAGAGAGTCTCTTTTCTGAGGTCGTTTATCTCTATGACAAGTGGTTTTTCCACGGAATTCTTTATCCAACTTACTATGAGGTCCTCCGGTATGGCGATCAGCCATGCCCCAAGGCTAACCGCTGTAATCGTTACCAGGAGAACTACTATGGCAATAAATGATTTGGTAGCCGTTGTCATCTCGGTTACTTGGCACCGCTCCTTACAGTTGCAGGGTCGGGGGGCTCGCTGACGTATGACACATCCACGGTGACGTCAAACCTCGTGGGGTCGGCAAAGGCTTTTTTCATGTTCAACCTCCTTATAAAGAGGCCTGTTGTGCCATGTTCCATCTTATAGAGGATGTTTACCAGCTCATTGAGGCTTATGCCGTTTATCTTGAACTCGGCATTTTCCTCTTTGAGCTCCATAAACGAGCGTTGAGCTTCCAGGGCAATGGTTGAGCGCCTTTCCTTTAGCCCCAGAGAGGACATGACCTCCCCGATGGCCTGCAACACCCCCCCTGTGCCCTGGAGGTTTATCCTTCGTCTGAGAGAGCCTTGCTCGTCTTTGACCTGTTGATACTCGCTGAGGAGGCTGTTGTATTGACTGACACTGTCCTCGACCCTTTTAAGTGCCGACGTCCTGTAGCGTAAGACATTGAGGGAGATTATCAGCAGGGTAGCCATCAGAAAAACTGCGACAGACATAATCGCCATCTTGCCCCTCACATGCTTACCCTTAAGATAATTGCTCCTAAAAATGGGAGACTTAAATGGATTGTATGCCATTGTCATTGCCCTTGTCCCTGTTCCTGGCCTTTTGGTTGCGGCTCATTGGATGTCCTGGCCTGTATGCTGAAGATGACCTTATTGTCGGTGGCGGTCTTTGTCTCCATGACCCTGACCTCTGACAATTGGCCTGCGAGCTTGTCCTTATAGGCATCAACATCGGATATCCTGACGGCCTCCCCCTTGAGGGTCATCCTCTCCGACGACATCTCGACTTCGATCAACACGATATTTTGGGCATTAATGGCCGACAGTACAGAGAGACCCTGCAGCGGGGAGATGCTGTCGAAAAACCCCCTCTCTTGCCTTATCTTCTTGACCTTTGCCTTGAGCTGGTATAACGGGTCAACGACCCTGGTATCCTCAACAAACATTTTCTTATAAGAGTTGATCATATATGATTTTAACGTTTCCACACGTCTGTTTACCAGATGTATCTTGTATGCCGTGGCAGCGCCGACAAGGAGGATAATGAGCGCCATGATAAGCAGGGCTATTTTGATGCCTCTTAGAGTCTTTATGATATCCTTTGTGTATGCCAGCTCCCCCCTTGCGAGGTTTATCAGGGGGGCCTGCAACTCCTGCCGACACATGGCTATCCGTGACTCCTCCGACAACTCGATAGTGTCATACAGGGCGTCAACGGAGAGTTCGCCGACCTTGTATCTGAGCTCCAGTGATGTCACAATCTTAGGCTCTATGCCAATTGCCTTTAGCTCCGACAGGGTATTGCCTAAGACCGCCTTGTCGATGTATACGACTAATATCTGAAACTTCTCGACACTGGCCGGTTGTCGCTCTAACACAAGACAGTCGCCCGATTGTCGCTCTAACACGATACAGTCGGCCACATAGGAGTCATAAGGGCCCCTGATGAGTCCCTCCAGGGCGTAGGGCAGGGTCGCGAGTATTTTGTCCTTGTCAGCAAACGGCATATCTATTATCCGGTAATTGAGGCTTTCGGTTGGTAGGGACAGATAAACTCTCAGGTAGTTGTCATCGACGTAGTCCACAATGCTACCACCTGTATTTTGTAGGCGTACCGTCTGATCGTGTATGTATCCCGATGCCTTTCGTCTGAATATATCCACGACAATGGCGTCTGCACCTGGGGTAATAAATGCCGTCCTCATCAAAACTCCTTCCAGTACAGTATAGTGTTGTTGCTGCCACTGATGGTTGCAGTTGCCAGTACGTCCCTGGTGATGTTGTTAGTGGAGGCCTCAGAGGTGATTGAGAAGGTATCGCTCTTGACCGATATCCTACCAATCAGGGTCTTGCCTGTGTTTTGCATACCGGCTACCTTTTGTATATCTGAGGTGATCGAAAACGGGGTCTGTTTGCGAAACTCCACGATACGATTGGCGAGGGGCTCGTCGATATCCTCTGACAGGCAAGACAGTACGGGTGGCTGTGCCGTATTGATGTTTATCAGGCCATCGCCATAGACGGTGATGTAGGGAAGGAGTTTTTTGTAATCGTCCGAGCTCAGTTTTTTGATCAGTGACAGTTCGTCAGTGGAGAAGAGATATGTGTTTTTGGCGTCCTGTTCGGAGTTAGTGTATCGTTCTTCTCTATCGGGGTCTATCCAGTCTGCCACGTAGTATGCGATATCTTGGCTGATCGAGAGTGTCTTTAGCAGGCGTTTAAAGGAGTTGAAGGCCGTTTCGTTTGTCTTTCCGTTTTGACTGATGATCGTGTTGATGTTGAACTTGGCGTTTTCGTCCCTTATGCTGATGACGAGGTTGTCGTAGCCATCTTGTGTGGTGTTATCAGGCGGGCCAACCGGACCAACAGGGATTGTGGTTGCGTTAAAGGTGGTGTACCTGACGCTGCCGAGATAGCCCTGGAGGTACTTTATCGCCATCTCAACACCGGAGGAGGCCAGCAGCGAAAGCCTCTGTCCGTCGCGATAATTGTAGAGCAGGTTGGTACTGACGTAGACGCTGTAGGCAAACTCGACTATCATCGCCATCAGCAGGGTTATGATCAACAGCGTCAAGATGAGAATCGTACCCTCAGATTGTCTCAGTGGCTGCTTAAAGTATCTGCTCATAATTAACTATACACGAGAAGAAGAAAAAGAAAGAAGGGGGGCGGCGGAGCTTCTTTACCGCTCCAGGTCGCACCTGGCCCCCCTTAGCCCCCCCCTGCAAGGGGAGGGGTGAAGCACCCCGGCTACGAAGAAGTCCCCTTGACCCCATAAAAGAGCTATGTATTCTGTAGTTAATCGAATCGAAACATTCATGAATGGGAGCCATTCGCCCCCGCACATGAAAATGTATTTTCACGGTAAAATACAGCATACATAATGTTTTTATGTCTGCCTTTTCTATGATGTTCTTCCAGGAACCATCTATGCTTCAATTTCAAAGAAACTTGGAAAAACTGCACCGTAGAAATAATCTAAGGACATTATTTAAGGTAGATTCAATCCCAAAAGACAACCAGATAAGAGATGTCCTGGACAATGTGGACAGCAAGGAAGCAGCGCCGGTTTTTAATGCGTATTTCAATAGATTACAGAGAGGGGTAGCACCACAATAAACCGTGGTTGATAGGATTTAAGCCACTTTTAACATTCATAATATGGCATTGTTACTATGTGGCAGCGGTGTGACCACGCTTGAATGGAGTGCTACCAATTTTTAGTAGCACCACAATTAAACGTGGTTGCCAGGATTTAAGCCACTTTTATACATTCATAATATGGCGTCGTTACTATAGCACGTTTCGATTGGGTTAAATACAATATCCACAGTGCCTGAACCATCCTGATATATCACTATGCTCTATAAATTCACACGCTTCCTTAATAGCATTGTCCAACTCATCACGAGTTTTTGCACATTTTTTCTTTAAGTATTTCTTCATTTTTGCCCAATAATATTCAATTGGTGATAATTCTGGTGAATATGGAGGAGAAAAAATCAATTTAGCTCCTCGTGCATTTATTGCTTCTTCTACATTTTTTGATTTATGTGATGATAAGTTATCCATTATTACAACATCTCCAGGACGAATTATTGGAGATAATACGGTATCCTCTTTAAAAAGCATGGTAGAGGGGTAGCAGAAAAATAATTGTTGCAAAATAGTTCTTACTGTAAATATTTCTGTGATAAGTACCTGCCCTACCAGAAGAGAAGAAAGAAAGGGGCGGCTCCGCCCCCCTTTAGAACCCCCTGCAAGGGCACCAGTGCCCTTGACCCCATTATAGTCATGCTTATACACAATATTTCAGTCGTACAGTGAAATATTAAACAAATTCTACAGACAGGCGGTTTAGATAATCTGCCAGCTCTTTTACGACAGTCTTTATCCTACCAGAATCCTTTAGGGCAGAGGCGGTCTCTAATGCCTGTCCAAGCTGTGACAGGGCCTCCATACCAAACCCCTCGGCCATTTTCTTTAACCCCCCGCCAAGCATCTTAATGGAGTCATAGTCACCCTTACCGATAGAAGCAGCAACCTCTGAGACATCTCTACGCCTCTTCTCAAGAAACGTGCTTACCTGCTTTTCAAACTTGGCCTCTACACTTACAACTATCTTCTCAGCCTCTTTAGCCATTAATACCTCCCAAAAAATATCACTCAGATATTTGTTTTAATATTCAACCTAAGTATTATAACCGAATCATCCACCTTAAGACAATAACTGCATGGACATAAATATTTATAACACGTAGGATTGAGTATTATGGGGTCAAGGGCACTGGTGCCCTTGCAGGGGGGTGGAGCCGCCCCCCTTTTTCTTTTTTTTGAGTTTAAGCAAATATCCAAAATAGCAGGAAGGTGACAATACTGCCCGTGGCTGCTCCCAGGAAGACCTCCCAGAGGTTATGCACCTGTATAGTAAGCCTGCTTTGCGCAATCAGCACTGCCACAAGCAACGACAGTAGCGACACAATCAGGTTCTTTGTAATGAGCGTTATCGACATCCAGATGGAGAATGACAGGGCGGCATGACCGCTTGGCATACCTCCCCTGAGGGGATGCCCTTTGCCGGTAAAGGCCTTAAGCAGGACAACGAGGATAATCACGATTATTAACGACAACACGGCTATCTCATTGCCACCGTGGTGGGATACGTGAAACCCCTTCTCAAAGATGTTCACAAGATAGGGTAGCAGTATTATGTAGCCAATGACCGCCGCTCCGATGGCGGTTGTAAGCACTGCCCCTGCTGCGACGTCCTTTGCAATACGCGCCTTCTCGTGCTTCTCCGGTGAGAGGATGTTGACAGTTGCCTCTATGGCGGTATTTATGAGCTCTGCCATTATCACAACGAGGGTGACAATTGAGATGATAAGAAACTCCGTCTTTGTCACACCGGCTATGTAGCTAAACAGGATGACAAGCGCCGCTACATAGAGGTGGTATCTCAGGTGTCTCTCTGTCTTGGCGGCAATTAATATGCCTTCGATGGCGTTATTAGCGCTGTCTATTGATCTGCGTAAGGGCATCAAAGAGCTCTCTTTCCCTTTTTGCCATCTGTCGTGCCTTGTAGGCGGAGACCTCGTGGTCGTACCCGATCAGATGCAACAGCCCGTGCAGGAGGAGCCTCAGCACCTCGTTTTCAAGATTGTCTGTGGTCTGGATTTGCGCGCGATCGAGGTTTACCACTATGTCTCCAAGCAGAAAAAGGTCATCCGAGGGGGGGAACTCCCTTGCCGAGGCATACATGGGGAATGAGATAACATCCGTTGGAGAGTCCACGCCCCTGAACTCCTTGTTAATGGCGTGTATCTTCCTATCGTTGACAAAGAGGAGGCTGAGTTCAGCCCTTTCTAATGTCAAGAGACTCATAGCCTGGAGCATTGTTCGTTTGAACCACCGGGTGTTTATCTTTGTCTTTCGGTGCAGATTCCTTGCCGTTGTTTTTATCTCTTTCTCCTTCAGAGGGTTGGGGTTTATTGAAGTTGAAGCCCGGGTATTCTATTCGCTTGTGGAATATGCCGTTTAGTATGTATGAGTAGCGTTCCTTTATTATGTTGATATCCCTTAAGGTCAGGTCGCACTCGCTTAACTGGCCGTCTATCAAGATGTTATTGACTATCTTTTCAACGAGTCCGGCAACCCTCGATGGCGTTGGGTCCTTCAGCACCCGTGAGGCCGCTTCAATGGCGTCGGCCATCATGACGAGCGCTGCTACCTTGCTCTGTGGCTTTGGACCGGGATATCTGTAGTCTTCCTCTTTCGGTGGTTCGGACTGTTCTTCCTTTGCCTTCTGGTAGAAAAACATCATTATGCTCCTGCCGTGGTGTTGAGTGATGATATCCTTTACGGGTTCGGGCAGGTTATACTCATCCGCCAGTTCCAGACCCTCCTTGACGTGTGAGATGAGGATGAGGCTGCTCATGTGCGGGGTCAGTTTTTCGTGCTTATTGACTGCATTTGACTGGTTTTCGACAAAGTAGTCGGCCATCTTGATCTTACCGATGTCGTGGTAATAGGCCGTGACCCTGGCAAGGAGCGGGTTGACCCCTACGTCCTCTGCTGCCGTCTCCACGAGGTTGCCCACGATCACGCTATGATGATAGGTGCCGGGGGCGTTTATCATCAGCGACTTCATCAGTGGCTGGTTGAGGTCTAGCAGTTCCAGGAGCGTTATGTCGGTGTTTACCTTAAATGTGTACTCAAGCACGGGCAGGCTGAGGGAGACAAAGGCCGCCACGCTTATCCCCGATGTTGCGGCAAAGATAACGTACTGTATGATATATTGCGTAAACTGTCCCTCGTGTAAGGAGACGACAATGGCCGATATGACATTCACCCCGCTGATGTACACCCCCCCCTTGATAAGGTCCGTACGCTTCTTGCACCTGAGCACGCTAAAGACGGCAACGATGCTACCGGTAAATACGTAAAAGGCATAAAAGGCATCCCCTTGCCATATACCGCTTATCATGCTTATTATAAACGAGAATATTATGGCCGTGTGGGAGTCAAACAAGAGACAGATAAGCATAGGCCCCGCCTCTACCGGTATCCCGTAGATGATGGCCTTATGATTGGCAAACCCCATACCCTTGGAGAAATTCATAAGCAGATACTCCACTCCCCTGCCAAAGACGATGGTGCCTATAAGCAACAGCATCAAAAGGATCAGCATCTTTTTTTTCCTTGTGTATGGGGGTTTATAGCGGAAGATGTCCATCAACACTATTGACATCAGGATCAGACATACAAACAGGACAGCCAGGAAATTGGATACATCAAAACCCCTGACTATTGCTATTGCTACAACGATTGAGGGGATGAAGATTAAATAGAGATTCCTGAAATCTATTTCTATCTTTATCTTCCTTTTATTTTTCTCGCTTTTCGTGCCTTTCATAAGCCTTAATTATCTCCTGTACAAGTTTATGTCTCACCACATCCTTGTCATTAAAATATACAAATCGTATGCCCTCTATGTCTCTTAAGACATGTTCGATTTCGATCAACCCCGATGGCCTGTCGCTGGGCAGGTCTATCTGGGTGACATCGCCGGTGATGACGGTCCTGGAATTGATACCGAGCCTCGTCAGATACATCTTCATCTGCTCGGTGGTGGTGTTTTGGGCCTCATCCAGGATGACAAAGGCATCCTTTAGGGTTCGACCACGCATGTAGGCAAGGGGGGCAATCTCTATCAAGCCCTTTTCTATCAACACAGCGGCCTTGTCGCTGTCCATCATGTCGTGAAGGGCGTCGTAGAGGGGTCTTAAATATGGGTGTACCTTTTCATAGATATCCCCAGGCAGGAAACCAAGACGCTCCCCGGCCTCAACCGCCGGACGGGCAAGGATTATTCGGCTTACCTGTTTTTTCATGTAGGCGTGTATTGCCATTGCCATTGCGATGTAAGTCTTACCGGTGCCGGCTGGACCGATACCTACCACTATGTCATGACTTCTGATGGCCTCTATATATGCCATCTGGGTCTCCGTCTTGGGGATGATGTACCGCACCTTCGATGCCACCGGGATGTAATAGCCAAAGACGTCCTTGAAGTTTGCATGACCGGTTCGCTTGAGGTTATTTAACGTGTACGCGATGTCCTCCGTCCTGAGCACATGGCCCTCTCTCTTGACGTTGTATATGTCAAGGATTAGCCTTTCTGTGATCCTGACCTTGTCGTCGTCACCCTGGATAAACACCCTGTTACCCCTCGTGCTTACGATAACGCCAAGGGCATCCTCAATGAGCTTCATCGAGCTATTGAGGTCCCGCTTGAGGAAGTCCAGGTCCCTATCCGTCTCTAAGGGTATCTCTAAGGTTACCGTCTTTGCACCCTTACAAGACTATCCAGCGCCCCGACTCTTTCTTCCAACAATGTTTGCATCGCGCTCTCTATCTCTACAATAGCATGTCCGATAACGATTTGACAACAGGCTGAAAATATTCCCATTTTGTAAGGGAAAGAAGGGGGGCGGCGCTGCTTCTTTACCGCTCCAGGACGCTCCTGGTTCTTTTGCGCTCCAGGACGCTCCTGGTTCCTGCTGAGGTTTGATCTGTAGCATAACGTTATTAACAGACAATTCGAGTCCTTGATTTTATGTGTTTTTATATGCTATGTTTAGTTATGGGGATTTGAAATAGACTTATGAGGACAACAATAGAGTCACTTAACATCACATTGGGGTAATGATGTCTAAAGACCTTGAAAAGCAGCAGTTAATACAGCAGTTAACAGAGACCAATGCACGACTGCTGCACGAGAATATAGAACGCAAGCGGGCAGAAAAGGCCTTAAAGTACAGTGAGTACAAATATCGTCAGTTGTTTGAGCTATCACACGCGGGGATATGGACTATAGATAAGGATGGCTTAACAGCATTAGTAAATCCGCGCATGGCAGAGATGATGGGATACAGCATTGAGCAGATGAGACAAACACGTCCATCCAGATACATGGGCAATCGTTGGGCGGAGGAGTTTGAGGCCTCCATCGGGCGCTTAATCGTGGATATGGAGCCTGAGCAGTTTGAATCTGAGTTTATCCGAAGAGATGGCTCTGTCATGTGCGTAACAGTAGTAGTGTCGCCAATTATAGACAAGGACGGTTCCTATGTCGGAGCAACGGCAGGGATTGTTGATATTACCGAACTAAAAGAGCTTGAAAGACAGCTCCTTCACACCCAGAAGGACTACTACAGCAACATTATTAATTCCATGCAGGATACGCTCATAGTGGTCACGGACAAGGCAATAATAGAGGCTGTAAACATGGCCACCTGCAACCTGCTCTTATACAGTGAGAAGGAGATAATAGGCAGAGATATAGCCATCATATGTGATATTGATCTGAACAGCCCGCCTGCCGAGGAGATAACCTATCAAACAAAGAACGGCACAAAGATACCTATGTTGGTGTCTTTTTCCAGTTGTACGAGCGCTATTGACAACGGTAAGGTGATGATAATCGTAGGACGCGATATCACAGAGCAAAAAAACAGGGACAGGTTGTTTTTGATGAAGATGAGACAGGCTCAAATGGGTGAGATGTTAAGCCTCATAGCACACCAGTGGAGACAACCCCTTGCCACTATCAACGCCATCATCGGCAACCTCAAGGTAAACATGTCAATGACCAGGATATCCAGAGATGACATCACTGCCGCCCTGGATAACATAGAGAGACACGTCTTATTCTTGTCTGATATAATCAATGACTTCAGAAACTTTTACAAACCAAACAAGAGGATCGAATCGTCCATGCTGCATGATGTCATAGAAAAGAGCTTAAAGCTCATTGCCATTCCCTTGAAAGAAAGTCATGTACAAGTAACCTATGACAAGAAGATATCCTCACCCGTGCAGACGTATCCTAACGAATTGATGCAGGTCTTTCTGAACATCTTCTCAAACGCCCTGGAGGCTATAAAAGGCAGGAAAATAGCGGCTCCACAGATAAAGATAATCGAGGATGAAGATAACGACCACATATATGTCAATGTGATTGACAACGGTGGAGGGTTTTCCGATTATGTCCTGGACAACATATTCAGGCAATACTATTCCACCAAGAGTGAGGCAAAGGGGACAGGGTTGGGTCTATACATATGCAGGGTAATCATCGATGACCATTTAAAGGGTCGTATCGAGGCCTCAAACACCGAGGGAGGAGCCTGCATAAGTATAAGGTTGCAAAAACAATTCGGTAAGGAGACCAAACCGCTATGAAGGTAAACCTCATGATATTAAAGGAGCTTGCCCAATCATTGAGCATCTTGTACGTCGAGGATGAGGAGGATATGAGGCTTCAATACAGTATGTTATACAGGAAATTCTTCAAGCAGGTTGATGTGGCCTGCGATGGCAGAGAGGCCCTGGATATGTACAAGAACAAGACATACGACATCGTCATCACGGATATCAGGATGCCCCTGTTTGATGGCATTAGTCTATCTAGGGAGATTAAGGCAATTAACAGGAGGCAGCCTCTATTGGTCACCTCTGCCTACAGCGATGCCGAATACCTCCTTGAGTTGATAAACATCGGTATTGATAAATTTATAGCAAAACCCATTAATAACGAGCAATTATTGAACGTCCTGCTTGATGTATGCACGGCAATAAAGTACGAAGAAGAGTACATGCGCTGTAACGTCCTGAAGATCAGGCTCTCCGCTATAAACGAGCTCTTTAAAAACATCTCACACCACTGGAGAAACCCGCTCAATGAGATCGGTCTGTTGATACAAAATATCGAATTTGCCTACGCTGATGGCGAGTTGGATAAGAAGTATATAGATGAATTTATAGATCAATCGATGAGTGTGGTTCAAAAGATGTCCAGCACTATTGACCTGTTCCTGGCCTCCGTGCCCAAGTCTGATACAGAGTTGACGTTTGAGATTTCAGAGGTGATAGGCAACGTCCTAAGCCTGCTTGGAGAGACCCTTAAAAACTATTCCATATATGTAAAGTTAGAGATTAGAGAAAATCACATACTCACCGGCTGCCGTACAAAGCTGATCGAGGCAATCTCTCAGATGATCAACAACGCAAGGGATGCCCTCATACAAAACCGACAAACCGACAGACGGATCAATATCTGCGTATTCAGTGCAGGCAACAGACCGGTCATAACCATCCAGGACAATGGAGGCGGTATCAGTGAGACGCTGATTGACAAGATATTTGAACCATACAGCACAACCAAGGGACCTCAGTCAGGCACGGGTCTTGGACTATATATATCAAGGCAATTCATCGAGGTGGATATGGGTGGTAAACTCACGGCAAGAAACATCTGCGGTGGAGCCGAATTCATGATAGAGCTTTAAGGAGGACGCCTTGAACACACAACTTGTAGAGTCATTAAATGAGTTAGGAGATACCCTGCAACATGTTGAAAATCTGGTCTCCAAGGCCAAGCATGCAGTACGTCAGGCCCAGTCCAAGGCATTGCAAACAGAGACCAAAGAGCAATATAGCAACCTGGTTGACTGGACACAAATGCTGGCCTGTGAGATGATCCAGGTAATAGAATTAGGCATACAGGAGACCATGACAAAATGCAGAGAAGTCAAGGAACTATTACCCGACGACGACACGGATGTACTAAAAATGTAGTTTTGTGTAAAAAAGGCTCTTTCCGATTTTGAGTGGGTAGGATAAACAACCCCACCTATGGACAATAGGGGATGGGAAATGCTAAGTCTTGTCCATGTATTTAACTGCACATTCTTGTTTAATCTAACAATTCTCTCATAATCTTTTATACCGCAGCCCTATCTTCTCTGTCAATATCTCAAATGGGAGAGGCAATTTGCCGGATTGACAAAACTGTGACTGAGTTATTACTATAGACTATGCCTACGCAATCACAGGTAAGGGTTGGCAACCAGACCTCTTACACGGCCTCATCAATGGGGTTGCCGTTTGGTTATGCCATAGCGAGTGGGTTTGATACCTTTGAGTGGTTCCCTGACAAGAGGGATGGGGGACAGGGGTGGCTTGAGGGCGATATCAGCCCGGTCGATAGAACCAACATCAAGAAAAAGGCCATCCAGCAGAAGATCACACTTAGCGTCCATGCCCCTCTTGTGGTAAATCCACTGAAGGATGAGACCTACGGTGCCTTTACCAATGCGGTTGGCTTTGCCCTGGATATAGGGGCAGTTCTTATCAACATCCACCTGTTTGCCCATGAGGGGATAGAGAGATACGCTCAGGCCATACAACCTTATATCAAGCACACGGCAGAGGCAAACCTGAGGCTATCCATCGAAAACACACCTGAGGCCTCTCCGTATGACTTTAACAGACTCTTTGAGCTGCTCCGACAGCCCAACCACACCCCAACAAGCCACGTCGGGATGTGCCTTGACATCGGACACGCAAACATCTACAACCAGACACGAAACGACTACATACGCTACATCATGGCGATACAACGGCACGTGCCCATAATCCACCTACACATGCACGAGAACTACGGCGATGGTGATAGTCACCTGCCAATATTCACCGGCCCGGCAGGCCAGGACCCCACCGGTATAACCGCCTTCGTAGCCGAAATGAAGAGACGCGCCTTTGCCGGCGCTATAATAATGGAACAGTGGCCCGAGCATCCCTACCTCCTAAACAATGGTCGCAACCGGTTGCTGGCAATCTTTAACGACAACAACGTCTAAGGAGTAATCAGGGACGTGGTAGAGATAAGTTTTACAGGATGAGATAGCTTGAGCTATGTGTTTTATGCACTTGCCCTGATCGTTGCCGGGGGCAT
This sequence comes from Nitrospirota bacterium, assembly GCA_015233725.1. GTDB lineage: Bacteria > Nitrospirota > Thermodesulfovibrionia > Thermodesulfovibrionales > Magnetobacteriaceae > Magnetobacterium. Next base: position 29,752 of record JADFXD010000011.1, read on the forward strand.
TGTGGGTGGAGCAGTCAGTACCTTTGGCAAAGGCTCAGGGCGCTTGACTGGTCTTATCTCTCTGGTGTCTGTTGCCGGTGGGGCGGTGCTTATGGTTAAGGCTGCTTATGCCGTCCTGTTTTTAGATTACACCCATGTGGTTGTCTTAGACCTTGGTCCTCCGCTGGGGGTACTGCCTCTGGAGATGGATGGCCTGTCGGCGTTGTTTGTCTGTATTATTGGTGTTATGGGGTCTCTGACTGTCCTGTACATGCAGGGTTACATGGTTTGGCATCTTAATGGAGACACGAATAAATCCCTGGCAGTAGGCAGGCATTATATGTTTTTTAATCTGATGATTGCCTCTATGGTTGTGGTTGTAACGGTTAGAAACACCATAGCCTTTTTAATAGCATGGGAGATTATGTTGTTGTGCGTTTTTTTTATGCTCCTGTTTGAGCACAAAAGCGCCAGGACAAGGACAATAGCCCGGGACTACATCGCGTACATGCACGTGGGGGTCGTTGTCCTGATGGCGGGATTTGCGTCGGCCAGTGTGTACTGTGGCGGGGTGGATTTTAAGGACTTGGCCGCGCTAAAGTTTGGGGCTTCAGGTGGGGAACTGCCTATGTCAGTGGTGGTGTACTGCCTGCTGCTGGTTGGGTTTGCCTCTATGGCCGGGGTTGTGCCTTTTCACGGTTGGATAACAAAGACCTCCAGCTCAGATATATGCCTGCTGTCAGGGTTTTTGATAAACATGGGGATTTACGGAACTCTCAGGGTCATAGCTGAAGCTGGGACACCGCCAAGATATGCCGGTTACGTAGTGCTTATCTTCTCTGTTATCGCGGGTGTGTGGGGTGTCCTAAACAGCATCGTGCAAGGTGACCTCAGACGTATCGTGACCTACAACAGTGTCGAAAACGTTGGCATAATAGGGATCGGCGTCGGCACTGGACTGATAGGTCAGGGCAACGGTCTACCCATGATGGCCGCCCTTGGCTTTAGTGGCGCCATGCTTCATACGCTAAACCATACCCTGTTTAAGGGGCTTATGTCCTATAGCGTTGGGTACTTCATCAGGAGCATTGATACTATCAGGTCGCTCACTACGGTTGAGGGGAGCGACATAGACCTCATGGGGGGGCTTATGAAGAGGATGCCGACTGTGGGTTTGTTGTTTCTGTGTGCGTGTATGTCTGTATTACCGCCCTTTAATGGTTTTATCAGCGTTGCGGTCATCTTCATGGGGCTATTGGGGGTCAAGGCCTCAACCAATGGGGTGGTGTTGAGCGCGGGGGGCTTGGGGATTGCTGCCCTTGCATTGATAAACGGTCTGACGGCGATTGCCCTTATAAAGACCTCAGGGTATGTGCTCTTAGGACAACCACGCAGCAGCCAGGCTGCCGAGGCAACGCAACCACCACCCTCTATGCTCCTGCCTATGGTGGTGCTTGGTGTTGGTTGTCTCATGCTCGGTCTGCTGCCGGAGCTATTGATTGGTGTCATAAGGGGCGCGTTGACCTCTTTGCACATAAGCGATGTCAGCGCTATAAAGGAGACATCTCTGTTTGTCTCATCGATGTCGATGGCATGTCTGCTGCCAATGTTTACAACCGCGGCTGTCCTGCTTCTGAGGTCTCTAGCTCCCGCTGATCAACACATTGTGCTTGTCCACGGCGCTGAAAGTCAACGGCCATCAGTCTCATTCTTTGTGGCCGGCTCCGCAGCCATGACCTCTGTCACAACCTACGTTGCCTCTGTTGGGCAAGAGGCTGGCAGGGTGTTTCCATGGCTCTGGCAACGCTCAAAACGAGCCATTGAAGCCATTACCTGCCTCCAAAACACACAACAGAATCGCTCCTTACAGTTGCTGGGTATGAGACACTACATGCTCTATCTCCTGGCAACCCTCTTGATAACCCTGCTGCTTCTAAGTGGATAACTTACCCGCAAAAAAAAGAAAAAGAGGTGGGCGGCGCTGTGCCCCCTTGACCCCATAATTATAGCATTGAATAATTCTTAGCATTTGTGTATAATAAGATTGAGTTTAAGAATGCCCCCTTAGCTCAGTAGGATAGAGCACAGGATTCCTAATCCTGGTGCCAGAGGTTCGAATCCTCTAGGGGGCATAAGACTCTCCAAGCACACAAGCCAACCCCCCAAGGTGTCACAGGGTGTCATACGGTATCGCAGGGTATCAAAACTGGGCGCAATTTGCACCCACCTCGATGCAGAAATGCTGACTTTACCTGCCTGTTGATTGTTGGATATGACAAATATACCGGCTATGCTATAATAGAGGGGAAAGATTTAATATTCACATGATCAAGCCACCGCTAAGGAAGGGGTCAAGGGGTCCGTGACCCCTTGCAGGGGAGGTCGAGGAGGGCCAGGTGCGACAACTGAGCCAGGGGTCGCTGACCCCAACTGAGCCAGGGGTCGCTGACCCCCTGGAGCGGGAAAAAGCTCCGCAGCCCTCCTTTTTTCTTTGTTTTTTTCTCTTATGCAAGACAACATAGTAATAAAGGGTGCCAGGGAGCACAACCTTAAGGGCATAGACCTGAGCATCCCCAGGGGGAAGCTGATCGTCGTGACGGGACCATCGGGCTCTGGTAAGTCCTCCCTTGCCATTGACACGATCTATGCCGAGGGACAGAGACGTTACGTGGAGAGCCTGTCGGTCTACGCCAGACAGTTCCTGGGGGAGATGCAAAAACCCGACGTAGACTCCATAGAGGGACTGTCGCCTTCCATAGCGATCGAGCAAAAGACCATCTCCAAAAGCCCCCGCTCAACCGTGGGAACCCTCACGGAGATATACGACTACCTGAGGGTCCTCTACACGCGGATAGGCAAGCCATATTGCCACAACTGCTCCATCCCGCTGCTGTCACAGGATGCTGAGACCCTCCTGAATATCATCAGGACGCTCGCCACAGGGACAAAGCTACAGATACTCTCCCCAATTGCTCAACAGCGCAAGGGGACGTTCAAAAAGGAGCTCCTCGCCATCAGAGGCGACGGCTATATCCGGGCAAGGATCGATGGCGAAATGGTAGACCTCACCGAGGACATCGACCTCAATAAAAACAAGCGCCATACCATTGAGATCGTCATTGACAGACTCATCATAAAACCCGGTATCGAGCGAAAGCTAAGGGAAGCGATCAACGCGGCCATGCGCTTTAGCAGCGTAGTGGTGATTAACCTCATAGAAGAGGGCAGGGACATCCTGCTCAGCAAAACTATGCTCTGCCCAAAGTGCGGCAGCAGTGTACCCGATCTGACACCCATGTATTTTTCGTTTAACAGCAGCCTTGGCGCCTGTCCCCGGTGCAAGGGGATCGGGTTTGAGAACCTTAACGAGGATGACAACGATACACCAAACGTCCTGACCCCGTGCCAGAGCTGCCACGGCCTGCGGCTCAATGACCAGGCCCTCAGTATAAGGATAAACGACCTCAACATTGGAGAGCTCTCGCTGCTCTCAATAAGGGACACCCACGACTTCCTCAGGACGCTGCCACTGAGTGAGCGTGATACCTACATAGCGGCAAGGATACTGAGGGAGCTTACCGACAGGCTGTCCTTCCTGCAGCGAGTCGGCCTCGATTACCTGGGACTCAACCGGCTCGTTGCGACACTCTCTGGTGGTGAGGCACAGCGGATGAGGCTTGCCACGCAGTTGGGGGCAAGTCTGTCTGGTGTCCTTTACGTCCTGGATGAGCCAAGCATAGGGCTTCATCCAAGCGATTGTTCAAAACTCCTGGACAGCCTCAGGGATATCAGAGACGCCGGCAACACCGTCATCGTGATCGAGCACGACGAGGAGACCATCCGCTTCTCGGATGTGATCGTAGACATGGGACCAGAGGCCGGCACGCGCGGCGGTTGGGTCGTGGCAATGGGGACACCAACAGAAATTGCCGCAGATGACAAGTCCCCAACCGGGCGGTTTCTCTCTGGGGCGGCTACCATCGAGGTGCCTCAGCGTCGCCGGGCTGCCAAGGGGCACGTTGTCATATCGGGCGCCTCCGAGAACAATCTTAAGGACATCACTGTTGCCCTGCCCACTGGCGTCTTTGTCTGTGTAACGGGGGTCTCAGGAGCAGGCAAAAGCACGTTGGTTGTCGACACCCTCTATCCTGCCATGATGAACAGACTCTACGACAGCGGCCTCCATGTTGGTAAGCACGAGGCCATTACCGGCATTGACGGCATCGACAAGTGCATCAGCGTTGATCAATCCCCCATAGGTAAGACGCCACGGTCAAATCCATCCACGTATGCCGGGATGTTTACTTACATCAGGGAGCTGTTTGCCAACACCCTCCAGGCCAGAACCAGGGGATACACGACCTCGCGTTTCAGCTTCAACGTCAAAGGGGGTCGTTGCGAGGACTGCAAGGGGACCGGCATAAAGAAGTATGAAATGCACTTCCTCCCCGACACCTACGTCCAATGCGAGGGCTGTGGCGGCAGCAGGTTCAACAGGGAGACCCTTGAGATCGTGTACAAGGGCAAGACCATTGCCGATATCCTGGCCATGTCTGTTAGTGAGGCCAGGGATTTCTTCCTGCCCATACCCCCGTTGCGGCAGACACTCTCCCTCCTTGAGGAGGTGGGGCTTGGCTACATACACCTTGGGCAGGCGGCCAGCACCCTATCGGGTGGGGAGGCACAGAGGTTAAAGCTGACACGCGAGCTGGCCAAACGCTCATCCGGCAACACCATCTACCTCCTCGATGAACCAACCACGGGGCTGCACTTTGTGGATATCGACAGGCTGTTGCAGATAATCCACCGGCTCGTTGACATGGGCAACACGGTCGTCGTCATAGAGCACAACCTCGACATCATCAAATCCGCCGACTACGTCATCGACCTCGGTCCCGCAGGAGGCGCCGAGGGCGGATACGTCATTGCGGTGGGAACCCCCGAGGAGATTGCAGCCAACAATGCGTCGCTAACAGGCAGGTTCCTTAAAAGCAAGATAAATCACACAATTTGAACCTCTTGCAAAACTCCTAAACAAATCCTTCTTTAGTCATCAGGATTAAGGATTATGGGGTCAAGGGTTCGTGACCCCGGTGGTAAGGGAGCCAGGAGCGTCCTGGGGCGGAAAAGAAGCTCCTCCGCCCCCTTATTTCTTCTTCTTTATCTCTATTTAATAGATGCTCCATTGGCTGGGGATACCTTGATCCACGTATCCTCCGGAGTTGATCGTGGTGCCGTCCATAAACCACATGTAGACGTCTCCGTTTGAGTTCTGCCAGAGCATGTCGTTCATGCCGTCGCCGTTGTAGTCACCGGTCGTTGTCATAGTCCAGGTATCGACGCTGGAACCATGTTCTGTCATAGGCCCTGAGAGGCTGCTGCCAGCCTTGGATTTTGCCCTTATTGCCAGTGCGGCTCGCACCGAATCCCATCCTGTGATGGTTATCCCATCCATCAGCCAGATGTATATCTTGCCTGTATTGACGTCGTATAGTTGTATGTCTCCCTTGCCGTCGCCGTCATAGTCGGCAACTGACTGAACCTGATACTGCGGCGGCACCCCCTTGATGATGTAACCACTACTGCCCGCGACGATGGATTTACCGTCCATGATCCAGCCATAGATATCGCCGGTCTTGGAGTTCCGCCACAGGATGTCGGCCTTGCCATCGCCGTTGAGGTCGCCGACGCCCTTGACCTGCCAATCGGCGCTCATTGCGCTGGTTATAACGCCTGTTTCCTTTATCTTATCGCCGGCCATCAACCATACGATCACGTCGCCGGTCTTTGAGTTTTGCCATAGGATATCGCTGTTGCAATCGCCGTCGAAGTCGCCCGTTGCCTGTATCTGCCACTCCGAGGACAGACCCCTGTAGACATACTCGGCGCTTTGCGGGGATGTCCCGTTCATCAGCCAGACCAGGACGTCGCCGGTGGTCGTGTCTTGCCACAGGACATCGCTCTTGCCGTCGTTGTTGAAGTCCGCCGATGCGCGTATCTTCCAGTTGTTTGGCACTGCCTTGGCCGCAAAGGCCGTGGACGTCTTGGCCGTGCCATCCATCAACCAGACAGCCACATCGCCGGTTGAGGAGTTTTGCCACAGGATATCGCTCTTGCCGTCGCCGTTGAAGTCCTTGGTCGCCTTCCTGCATCCACCGCTAAAGGCGACGGATATACTCCTTGGGGCTGTCATAGTCACCCTGCACTGGTTACCGATGGAGCCTTCGTCACACCCAGTCCAGCCGCTAAACGTTGAGCTTGGCGTATTTTCCCAAGCCGAGACCACCACCTTGGAATTGGGTGCAAACTGTGCGCTACAGATATTGACTTTACACTTAAGTTCCCCCGCTGCTGTCTTTATAATCCCGTTGCCCGTACCTGTCTTAGTGACGGTGAGGAGAAGCCCACCTGGAATGGGTGTTGGGGTTGGGGTTGGCGTGGGAGTTGATGTGGGGGTGGGTGAATCCCATTCACAAAGAACAGGCTGTAAGGTGCTGCAATCCGCATCATTCCATTTACTATATTGCTGGGTGTATCCAGGTGCGTTATAGTATGTTAGGCAATGTTCATTTCCTCCATAATTATTAGGTTCACCAGTACCCCAAGCTGTAAATTGCCATTGCTCAACAGTTACCCATACCCAAGTGCCGTTTAACGCTGTATCAGTTGCCCCAAGCCAACAAGTACCATAAGAGTCTGAAGGGAATAAGGATGTATCGGTTAGAAATTTGTTTTCACTATCTGATGTAACGGTTGCTAAGTGTCCGCCTAGTCTTTCACAATTAGCCTTTGCGTCGGCCCATGTCATTGTTGTATCAAATCTCTGATAGGTGTGATTGTTTGCTGGGTTGACGATCTTAGGTGTAGAAGTTGATTTACCTGTAACAAGCATGTCAAAGGCAGTATCACCACCTCTATCAACGATCTTCACCGCTATGACATGTTGTCCTTGCGACACTGATAAGGCGTTAAAGGTATATTGCCAACGTTGAGCACAACCTTCACTGGTAGTGGAATAAATACTTACACCATCAAGATAAGCAGTAATATCATTATCAATAGCTACATTGAACGTAAGGTCTTCTTGCTGGGTAAGACTTACTACCTTTCTTAGGTAATAAGTAGAGTTCAAAGGCCAATATGTCCCACCACTGTACAGATCAGGGGTATTACAGCCAGAATTTTGGTTATTAAATGGAGTTATTCCATCTTGCCATGCCGAGTCATCATATCCCGTATTTGTCCAACCGGAATATTCTTGAGTTGCATATTTCCAATGGTCTCCGGTAGAGACTAATGGTGTCGTTGCACTCCACGAGCCTGATGCAATACAGCCATCTGCAGCAGAATAGCTGTAAGTGCCTGATGCAGTGTTGTCTGTGGCAGAAAATTTGCCGCTCCAGTAGGATTTGAATGTGATAGCGCTATTCCCTACATTTCCCGATAAGTTCCAACCAAAACTACATCCTGAAACAGTGTCAATACCGCCTACTGTAATTGTTATACCAGTATATCCAGCACAAGGGGAGACATTCGACATATATATTTTACGATTTGACATGCTGTTTTTAACCATATCAAAACTTACACTTGACGTACTTGTGGTGCCTGAATAAGCACCGTCTGTGACATTGCCGTTGACACAAGCGCCAGAACTGCCAGACGCTGAAGCAATTCCTACAATCAAAATCGCAAACAAAATCAAACAAAGACTGTATCCTATGCCATACCCTTTCTTAAACATGTCACATAACCTCCTTAAAGCCTTTAAATCACTCATCCCACTGACTAACGTCAAAGGTTCCAATGCCATTATCCCGATCAATCAAAACCGCAACATAACACCCTATTATGTTGATAAACGAAAGTCCGTTACATGTGCTCATCGTTGCCTCCTGTTACGGCTTGATAAGATTCCCCCTACTGTAGCATGGTCAGACGGTATTGTCAAGTTTTTTTAGGCGTTTTTTTTACCCCAGTATGGTACAATAATAGTATGGATATACCAACAGGCCAAGGAAGTTACGACAAGATCATCTGTTCAATGGCAGAGATGCCCGGCAATGTTGGATGGGGTTTCTGAAAAAGCCACGAAGATTTCGATGTACGGTCACAGTCCGGTTGCAACCCTGAGTCTGCGATCGAGTTCATCCTGGATTGCAGGGCTTACCTTGCCAAGACGCCTTATTATCAGGCTCCTTTGCACTGTAAGGAGCTTGTTCATCCTGAAGACAGAGGGCTTTTTAAGACCCGTCGCTGGAAAATCCATATGTCCCAAACCAAGTATATAATCAGTTGATAAGACTTTTTGCTGTATGTAGGATGATATGAAGGCGATAACAACGTCTGTGGATATCAGGTCTGGAGTAAGCACCAGGGCGGGCCTGACTTTTTGAGAGGATAGGTCTGTAAATGGAAACGGCACGAGGACTATGTCCCCACGCTTGAGGGTCAAACCTCCTCTCCATCCTGCAATGTGTATATTTCCTCAACCTCTTCTTTGAGGAAATCTAAACTCCCACTTTCTTGTGCCATCATCAGGAATCGAAACTCCTCCGAGGGATAAAAAACGATCTTGTATCGCCCATGCTCCCTGGCAGCGACTTCGGTCAAGGGCTTAAATGCCCCTTTTTCAAATACAGCGTCTATGGCCTCAGGCATAATATATCTCCTTATATCTTAAGGATAAGTGGTTATCTAAGCCGTCAATCTCTTTCTCCGCATAAGGCCTGATAAGAGCTTACATATTCTATCATGGCCAGACGTCATTGTCAAGTCTTTTTCAGCGGTTTTTTTCGCCCCCGTAGGTACAATATACCTATGTATATACCGACTACATGGCCAGGAAGTTACGACAATATCATCTAAAATCCTTCCTATGCCATACCCCTTCTTAAACATACTACAAACCTCCTTAAGTCTTTAAATTACTCATCCCCCTGACTAACGTCAAAGTTTCCAATGCCATTATCCCGATCACCTGGTTCTCTTTCTGAACACGCCTTATTTATTAATTCTTGCCGGTTAAGCAGCTCCATAGTTGAACTGCCCATTCCCAAGGCATAAATGTTCTTTCGCGTAAGATATGTCACGAGGTCTTTTGACATGTACAGGGAAGAAAAGATCGGAATAAGCCGCTTGCCCTCTGCCTCTGGAAAGTAATCGAAGATATCTTTTAACACCTCTACAAAAAGGTCTACTTTATCAGCGCTTGGCGTAGTCTTGGTGTCGTTGACGATAATACAATCCTCACAGATGGCTATACAATCGAATTCTCTCAGCCTTGACCTGTCCCTTATGCTGGTTCTTTTTATCCTGGGTGCAAAGAGGTCTATCCTCTTACAACCAAAGTAACTCAATGCAATGCCCTCAATGTTGGGGGCCACTACATCCTCAACGAGCGTACCCAACCTGTTGGCTGTCTCTCCCCACTTCTTATTCCACTCTCTTCGATCCGCCTCCATTTTCTTATCCCACTCTTTGTTGTCCTCTATCCTGTCCTCTCTCTGTTGTCTCTGATATGCCTCTAATTTCTTATCCCACGCTTTGTTGTCCTCTATCCTGTCCTCTCTCTGTTGTCTCTGATATGCCTCGAATACTTTTTTGTCCTCTATTCTCGATCGCTCAAGCCTATCATGAGATGCCCTTGTCTCTCTAACAAACCAAGCCACCGTTTCCTCTAAACTCTCTACCCTTTCAATTACTTCCATCACAGATACCCCCCTTTCTATTCAGGATATATTCAATTCAGACCCAGCGACTGTAAGAAGCGGCTCTGATATATTATAGCGGATGTTCTGGGTTTTGACTATAAAAAATCGTGTAACCCCTTGACACTAAACGATTATTCAAAATTGATAGTGTCTACATTTTAAAATTCTTTGCTATATTAATAAGTTATCATGAAATGTATTATACCATGCCTCACTAATAAAATCAAGTTTTAGTGTCTACGTGTTTACACATTTTCCTTTATAAAACCTTATATTTAAAGGAAGAAAGTCTTTTTTTGCGCAGAACATCCGTTCTAAGGACACGTATCACAATTTATTTATCTGTCTTCTCAGTTGCATCTGTTGCATCTGTAGTTGTTCGATTTCCTCGCTGTCGGTTGCCAGGTTTGCCCTGCTGAGACGGACATTTATGTTGCATAGGGTCTTTTCCAGGACGTGCTTCTTGATTATTTTAATGTAGTCCTCGATGTTTTTGTCTATGTTGTCCCTATCTATCTCTGGTTCGACCATCAGTCCTGAGAGGTAGGCCATCTCCTCAGGGGTAAAGACCACGGCAAGGCTGTCAAAGGACGACTCAACCGACCCCTGTAGGAGGGCATCAAAGACCCTCCTGACAATGGCATTGCTGAGACAGTCAAGGTCTTTGATCCTCTCCTTAACGATCCTCAGACCGTCCGGAAAGCAAAGACAGAGACTAAGGAGCGTCTCCTCCTCAGACCTCTTCAACGATGGGGGTGGTTTTTGCTGTGCAGGAGGTGGCGCTACCCTGGAAGGCTTGCCCCTTCTGAGGTCGTCCCGAAGAGCCCCTTCTGAGACGGATGCCTTGTTAGATAACTCGGTTATGAGCGACCCCCTCAAGACGGCGTCGTCTACGTCGGATATACAGGCGTATAGTTCCCTTATGTTATCAATGCCATAGCCCCCGGCAGACAGGAAGAAGTCAACCAGCCCCTGTGCCCTTGAGATCTCCTGCTTAAAGGCCTCACTGCCCCTTGCCCTGAGGAAGCTGTCAGGGTCATCCTTCTGCGGCAGGATTATGGCCTTAGCGCCGAGTCCATTTTTGCAGATGATGGCCAGGGCACGTTTTGCCGCCTTCAACCCTGCCTCATCTCCATCAAAGACGACATAGACCTGCCTCGTATACCGCTTGATGATCCTGACCTGCTCCTGCGTCAATGCCGTACCAAGGGGGGCACACACGTTGACAAAACCGTACTGCGCACACACAATGACATCAAGGTAGCCTTCAACTATAATGGCGTAACCACTTCTGGCGATCTCTTCCTTGGCCAGATGCAAACCAAACAGGGTCAGCTTTTTCTTAAACAGGGCTGTCTCGGCCGAGTTTAGGTACTTGGGCTGGGCATCGCTTATGACTCTACCGCCAAACGCTATTGTCTGCCCGTGTATGTCCGCTATTGGAAAGATCACCCTGTTGCGAAATACGTCGTAGGTACTGTTGTCCTTTTGATAGATGAGGGCGGCTGCCTTTATGTCGCCATCGGCAACCCCCTGCTGCCTGAGATACCGATAGAGGTTGTCCCAGCCCTCCGGCGCAAATCCAAGCGAAAAGCGCCCGACAATCCCAGGACTAAGACCACGGTTTGTAAGGTATTGTTGGGCAATGGGGCTTTTTCTGAGCATATCAGTGAAAAATCCCATTGCCGCGGTAAGCGTCTTTAACTGTACTGCCCTGTTTTCTGTCCCCTCTGTCCCAGTTTGATAGTTGTGTTGCGCACTGAAATCGAAATTGACGCCGAGGCGTTGAGCCAAAAGCTGTAGCGCCTCAACGAAGTTCAGATGCTCCCTTGTCATCACAAAGGCTATGACATCGCCCCCGCTGCCACAACCAAAGCAATGAAATACCTGCCTTTGCGGGTTTACCATAAACGAAGGGGTCTTCTCCGTGTGAAACGGACAAAGCCCCTTGTAATTTACACCAGCCCTCTTGAGCTCAACGTAATCAGATACTATCTCAACGATATCGGCCCTAGCCTTGATCTCCTCTGAAAGACCCCGGTAATCTATTGCCATAAAGTCATAGAACCTCTAACCCAGCGACCAGGCGCAACAATTGAGCCAGGGGCCGCCGCCCCCCTGGAGCGAAAAAGAACGAATCCGATCAACTCCCTGATTATGTACACAAATAAGGTTGCACCTCTATAGATTGCTACCCTGCTTGCTGCATAAGAACTCGCTTATTGAGATAACGATATACGTCTTGTAGCTTTTTTACGGGCGGCAATAACTTTTTTCTTCTTCCTTATGCTGGGTTTTTCGTAGTGTTCTCTCTTCTTGATATCAGATAGAATACCCTCCTTTTCGCACTGCTTCTTAAACCGCTTCAGTGCGAGCTCAAAGGAATCACTGTCCTTAACGCTGACTAATGGCATCCATTCCCCCCCTTCCTTTATACAACTTCTCTATGCCAATCCTATGTCTAAGAGTTATTCCTTTCATCTTTATTTTGTGATTTTAGCATAAAGTAATGTGTCCTTGTCAAGCTATCAAATAAACACCAGCCTGCGCAGGACCAGGAGCGTCCTGGAGCGAAAAAGAGGAGGCCCAGGAGGGCCAGTGCGACAACTGAGCCAGGAGTCGCTGACCCCACTGAGCCAGGGGTCGCTGACCCCCCTGGAGCGGAAAAAAGCTCCGCCTCCCTCCTTTTTCTTTATTTCGGTTGCCAGTCGCTGGAGAGACCAAATGACACAAAGCCCCCACCGGAGATATTCAGACCATCCATGAGGTAGACATACAGGTCTCCTTTTGAGGTGTCCTGCCAGAGGATATCGGCCTTACCATCACCGTTGTAATCCCCGACCACCTTGATCTGCCAGTTCTGTGGCACCCCTTTTTGCACATATCCGGCGCTGGCGATACTAAGGCCGTTCATAAACCACAGGACGACATCGCCGTTTGTGGTGTTCTGCCAGAGGATATCGGCCTTGCCGTCGCCGTCAAAGTCGTCAATACCCTTGATCTGCCAGTTGTTGGGGACGGCCTGTGCGACATAGTTGCCCGTTGACATGCTCAGACCATTCATCAACCACATTGCAACATCGCCAGTCCTGGTGTTTTGCCACAGGACGTCGCTATTGCCATCGCCATTGAAGTCGGCTATTGCCTTGACCACCCACTCGGCCATCATACCCTTGATTACATAGCCGCCGCCATTTACATTTGTACCATCCATGAACCAGACATAGATGTCGCCATTGTTGGTGTTTCTCCACATGATGTCGTCCTTGCCATCGCCATTGAAGTCGCCAATAGCTGTGACTGCCCATTCACCAGGCATACCATGCACGGCATATCCGCCCGCCTGCATGACGGTGCCATTTATTAGCCATATAAAGACATCGCCAGCGGTGTTTTGCCAGAGGACATCGGCCTTGCCGTCGCCATTGAAGTCGCCGATTGCCTTGATGTTCCAATCCGCTGACACACCCTTAACGACAAAGTCGCCGCCATTTATAGTAGCGCCATTCATCAACCAGATTGCGACATCGCCGGTGGTCATGTTGCGCCACAGGACGTCGGCCTTGCCATCGCCGTTGAAGTCATGTCTGACCTTCTTACCGGAGGGAGCATCAAACTCGATGGTAACGCCCTTGGCGGCGCTCATCGTGACTATGCAATTGGTTGAGCCAATGTTTGAATCGCAACCCGTCCAGGCATTTGCCGGTATTGTTGAACCCAGCGCTGGCGATGCCGTGAGGGTAACGGATGTGCCCTTGTCATACGATGCTGTGCCGGTCTTGCCGCTCCAAGCGATAGTTCCAGGGGCAGCGGTTACTGTACCACTGCCTGTCCCCAGCTTTGTCACCGTGAGATTAACCTGGCCTGGGGTAGGGGTTGAAGTAGGTGTCGGAGTTGGTGTTCCAGTCGGTGTTGGCGTGGGAGTGGGTGTCGTTGTGGGTGTAGGGGTTGGTGTTGGAGTATGAGTGGGTATGGGGGTCGGTGTAGGTGTAGGTGTGGGAGTTGGAGTAGGAGTTGGAGTGGGCGTCGATGTGGAAGTTGGCGTTGGTGTGGGTGTAGGTGTTGTCGCCTGTCCACCATGTACCGGCCAAACATAGTAGCTGGAGCCATTATATCCGACTCTCACTCTGCCATTGTCCATTTTGACTGTCCACTTGTAGCTGTTATCGCTGGAAGTAGACGACCAGTATTCGCTCAACTGCACGTTAAAAGATGGGCTAGCTGATGGAATTGATGGGTTAAACGTTGATCTGTCAACTATACTAAACAGCTCTTTTCTGTTTGGCAGATGCCAATCGCTATAGCCAAGGTAATTGTTCGTATTCAGACAGGCCACATAATCCAGTGCTGCCTGCCACTTCATCTGGCCGCCTGTGCAACTGCCTGCAGTTGGTGTACCGGCGTCTCTGGTCCAGACCAGTCCCGTTAGGTTATCAGTCATCGTATTGCTGTTATTTGTAAACCGAGGCTTAGGCCACGCCACGCCGCTTTTTAACGCACCGTCGTCCCCTGAAGCATAGGTAGCAGTTTGACCGGTAGACCAAATAGCCGAATTATTGAATGACCCAGACTGTCCGGCACGAACCGGCCAAACGTAGAAGCTGGCGGACTTACCGTAGCCGTCCACGAAGCCGTCGCTCATGGAGACGTACCACGCGTCGGACGTACTGCTAGCGACGGTAGTAGACGACCAATAGTAGCTAGTCTGAACGTTGAAAAACATCTGCGTACTTAGCCATGTCGCTGGATTAGTTTGCCCAGCGTTGACAAGACTCTCCATCTCGCTGATGTTTGGCAGTCTCCAGTCGTTGTGGCCAAGGTAGTTAGCCGTATTGAGGCAGGCTACATATGTAAGTGCCGTCGCCCAATCAAGACCACTAGTGCTACCTTTGCAACTGCCTGCGGTTGGAGTACCGGCGTTCTGTGCCCAAACCAGACCCGTGAGGCTGTCGGTTATTGTGCTGTCGCCATTATTATTGAACCGTGGATACGGCCATGCCACGCCCAGCTTTAACGCTCCGTCATCCTGTGGTGGGGTGTTGTCGGCGTCGTAGCTCTTTGTCTGCCCCGTCTGCGGCAGGTTGATGGTACTGGCGTAGGCGGCGCTGTTAAGGCACATGGCTCCAATCATCGCAACCAGCATCAGGGTAAACAACACCCTCACGCCTGATTGCAACTGGAGATACTTCATCTTTCGGTTATCGTTTCTTTGAAACATAACTCCTCCAAAAAACTGATTTTACACTGCATGACCAGTAAAGCTGGCCTGCGTATTCTATTAACTGATTGCTCAAAACGGCTAAAATTAAAACAATAGCCGATTACAGCAATCAGACAATATTCACCCTCCATAAGAGAAGGCATAAAGTTATAGATCGAGGGGATCGGTGGTAAAAAAGCCACTAAGTGTAATGTTGCATTGAGAGTAAGCAATAACGGTGATAGAGAGGCTGGCGTCACAACATCCAAACCTTTCGCACTAAATTTCCCCATCGGGAACTTTATCATATCGGCAGGTAAGTTGTCAAGCTGGCATGGCAATCGCATTTGAAATATTTAGTGCTTTGACAGTTACACAATATGAGATAGCACCCACCCATTAAGGGGTCAAGGGCACTGGTGCCCTTGCAGGGGGGGGCGAGGGGGGGGCAGCGCCGCCCCCCTTCTTTCTTTCTCTTATTATTTATTTCGGTTGCCAGTCGCTGGAGAGGCCAAATGACACATAGCCTCCACCGGAGATATTTAGACCATCCATGAGGTAGACATATATGTCTCCTTTTGAGACGTCCTGCCAGAGGATATCGGCCTTGCCATCACCGTTGTAATCCCCGACTATCTTTATCTGCCAGTTCTGTGGCACCCCTTTTTGCACATAACCGGCGCTGGTTATACTAAGCCCGTTCATAAACCACAGGACGACATCGCCGTTTGTGGTGTTCTGCCAGAGGAGGTCGGCCTTGCCGTCGCCGTCAAAGTCGTCAATGCCCTTGATCTGCCAGTTGTTGGGGACGGCCTGTGCGACATAGTTGCCCGTTGACATGCTCAGACCATTCATCAACCATATCGCGACATCGCCAGTCCTGGTGTTTTGCCACAGGACATCGCTCTTGCCGTCGCCGTTGAAGTCGGCTATCGCCTTGACCGACCACTCGGCCATCATGCCCTTGATGACATAGCCACCGCCATTTACATTTGTCCCATCCATGAACCAGACATAGACGTCGCCGTTGTTGGTGTTTCTCCACATGATGTCGTCCTTGCCATCGCCATTGAAGTCGCCTATTGCTGTGACTGCCCATTCACCAGGCATACCATGTACCGCATATCCGCCTGTCTGCATGATGGTGCCATTTATGAGCCATATAAAGACATCCCCAGCGGTGTTTTGCCAGAGGACATCCGCCTTGCCATCACCATTGAAGTCTCCTATCGCCTTGATGTCCCAATCAGATGACACGCCCCTGACAACAAAATCGCCGCCATTTATCGTAGCGCCATTCATCAACCAGATTGCTACGTCGCCGGTTTTCATGTTACGCCAGAGGACGTCGGCCTTGCCATCGCCATCGAAGTCATGCCTGACCTTCTTGCCAGTGCCGCCAGCAAACTCGACGGTAACGCTCTTATCGGCGCTCATCGTGACCAGGCAATTGGTGAGGCCAATGCTTGAATCGCATCCAGTCCAGGCCTTTATCGTTGACCCCAGCGCTGGCGATGCCGTCAGTGTAACGGATGTGCCCTTGTTATACGGCGCCGTGCCGGTCTTGCCGCTCCAGGTAATAGTTCCAGGGGAGGCAGTTACCGTACCGTCGCCAGTTCCCTGTTTCGTCACTGTGAGCTTCACCTGACCTGGGGCGGGGGTTGAGGTTGGTGTTGGCGTTGGGGTAGGATTTGAGGTTGGGGTTGGAGTGCCTGTCGGTGTTGGTGTAGATGTGGGGGTCGGAGTGGGTGTAGGTGTGGTATCTTGTCCACCACCACGTACTGGCCAAACGTAGTAGCCGCCCCTCAACTTTTCGGTGTCATACATTGTGCCATTGTACATGCTGACGATCCACGAGTGGCTCGTATCTGCACCGTAGGTAGTCGAAGAGTTGTAGGCGCTGGACGACTGCACCTTGGTAAATGGACTACCTGTTGGAATTGATGGGTTAAAGGTTGACCTGTCAACCAGGCTTTTCAGCTCGTTGGTGTTTGGCAACCTCCAGTCGCTGTAACCAAGGTAATTGGCATTATTAAGGCACTTCACATAATCCAGTGCCGCCGGCCAGGTCATACCGCCGCCTGTGCAGGTGCCCGATGTTGGTGTACTGGCATCTTGGGTCCATATCAGCCCAGTGAGGTTATCTGTGATCGTCCCACCAAACTGGACTGTAAACCTCGGATTAGGCCAGGCCACGCCCTTCTGTAGCTCGCCGTCTTCCCCTGTACCAGTGCAGGAGATGGTGTTGTTGTTTGCATCATAGCATGTCTTTTGTCCTGTCTGCGGCAGACTTATGGCACCAGTCTGTCCGGTGCGAACTGGCCAAACATAGTCATTAGTGGACTTTTGGTCGGTTCCCATTGAGACATCGCCCATGTTGACGATAAACGCGCTGGGATAGGCGCTACCACCATCGTAATAGGTAGTAGACGACCAGTAGTTGGCCGACTGTACATAGACGCCAGAATTTGCTATGCTTTTCAGCTCGTTGATATTGGGCAACCTCCAGTCGTTGTAGCCGAGGTAATTTGCCTTATTCAGGCAGGACACATAATTCAGCGCTGCCCCCCTGATCATCTTGCCGCCTGTGCAGGTGCCCGACGTTGGTGTACTGGTGTCTACGGTCCAGACAAGGCCAGTGAGGTTGTCGGTTAGCGTCTGATCGCCGTTGTCTGTAATCCTCGGATTAGGCCAGGCCACGCCCTTACGTAGGTCACCGTCCTGTCCTGTGCCAGCGCAATTGATGGCGTTACCGCTCTGGTCGTAACATTTCGACTGCCCTGTCTTCGGCAGGCTGACTGTACCGGCGTAGGCGGCGCTGTTAAGGCACATGGCTCCAATCACGGCAACCAGCATCAGGGTAAACAACACCCTCACGCCTGGCGCACCGTGCAACTGGAGATACTTCATCTTTTGGTTATTGTTTCTTTGAAACACAACCCCTCCAAAAAACTTATTTTACTCTGCATGACCAGTAAAACTGGCCTGCTTATTCTATTAACTGATTGTGCAAAACGGCTAAACTCAAGCCAATCTATCGCAGGGAGCGAACCGATCAAACAGCTATAAGCAACAATCAGACAATATTCACCCTCCATAAGGGAAGGCGTATATATCGAAGGATTCGGTGGTAAAAAAGCCTCTAAGTGTAATGTTGCATTGAGAGTAGGCAAGAAAGCTACCAGAGAAGCTGGTTTCCAGACTGGCTTCGGGGCATCCACACCTTTTGTGTTAAATCCCTCCATTGAAAAATTTTATGTATCCTCTTTAAATTTCATGGTAAACGCTTTTTTCACCCTGGTGACAATCCTT
>JADFXD010000162.1 GCA_015233725.1 Nitrospirota bacterium
AGCTCTTTGGCGACCGCCTGATGATCGGAAACGCAACGGGATGTTCATCCATCTATGGTGGTAACCTGCCTACAACGCCATATACAAAGCGCCCGGATGGCAGGGGGCCGTCGTGGGCAAACTCCCTCTTTGAGGACAACGCCGAATTTGCCCTCGGAATGAGGCAGACGGTGGATAAATTCAACTCAACCGCACTGGAGCTCCTTGAAAAGCTGGGCGCTAACGCCAAGTATGCCAGCCACAAGAAGCTATTTGACGACATAAAGAACGCCGACCAGTCAACCCAAGAAAACATCGAGATACAGCGCAAACGTGTCGCCGATCTAAAGAATGTCCTCCAGGGGGATTCCTCCTCTGAGGGCAAGAGCCTCCTGTCCCTTGCCGACTACCTCGTTGTAAAGACGGTGTGGGCGCTCGGTGGCGATGGCTGGGGCTATGACATCGGCTACGGTGGCGTAGACCAGGTGCTGGCATCCGGAGAGAACATCAACATAATGATCCTGGATACGGAGGTGTATTCAAACACCGGCGGGCAGATGTCAAAGTCAACGCCAAGGGGTGCAACGGCACAGTTCGCAGCCGCCGGAAAACGCACCGGCAAGAAGAACATAGGGCTTATCATGTCCACCTATGGCAACGTCTATGTGGCGCAGATATCCTTTGGGGCAAACTCCTCGCAGGCCATCAAGGCAATGCTCGAGGCAGAGAGCTACAATGGCCCGGCATTGATAATCGCCTACGCCACCTGTATCGCCCACGGCTCAGATATGACTAAGAGCTCAGAGAGGCAGAAACTCGCTGTCTCCAGCGGTTACTGGCCGCTTTACAGGTACAACCCCATGCTGGAAAGAGAGGGCAAAAACCCCATGCAGCTAGACTGTAAGGAGCCTTCCACCTCCCTGGGTGAGTTCGAGTTCGCAGAGAATCGCTACCGCGCACTGAAGCAGATGAAGCCTGAGATAGCAGCCCAACTCCTGGCGGAAGCCGAACAGGACGTCAAGAGAAGATGGAATATACTCAAACACTGGTCTAACTGGTCACCAGCTAGCTAACAACTCCAAAAACAACAAAACAAAGACAAAAGAACAAGGAGGGTGGCTCCGCCCCCTCCTTGAACCTCCCCTGCAAGGGGACCAGTCCCCTTGACCCCTTCTTTGACGCTCCAGGACGCTCCTGGTCCTGCGTAGGCTTTAGCTTAGAATTACTTTTGCCTTGTGATTATGCTATACTAATAAGGGCATCAGGATGAAGGATACTACCACAGAGAGAGACATACTGCTTTTTGAGACAAGGCTGCTTGAGAAGTTGATAATCACCTCGGAGCTGATCAGGGATTGGAAACCGCATGTATTATCACTGTTAGGGGAGATTAGTGTATACCTTGAGGCCCTTAATCTCTTTACAGCGTTTAAGACAGAGGAGGAATGTTACGAGGTTGAAATATTCTGGAGGAATAAGCCCTCTACCTCGATGACTCAGATGCTTGAGCAGATAATAAAGGCCAGGTTGGTCAATGAAAACAAGAAAAACGCGGATATAAAATCCTTTAATATAACCCACGAAGTGGCGGATGATTCCATCACGATGCTCGACGTAGACCAAGACTCCCTGTTGTTTAAGACCAAGGCGCTGAGGACCTCAGAGGTGGATGGCCTTGTAGGTGTAACAATAAGCCCACAACGCTCTGAAGACCCAGATAGCGACCCCCTTGTAGAGAGAATCCTCAATATCTTTGTCAACGTGGCGGGTTCGATCAAGGCCATCTACAGCTATACCAAAGACATGGCGTTTTACGCCACACGCGACCCCCTTACAAATCTCTTCAACCAGCGCGTGTTCTGGGAACTCATGCAGTATGAATCCAGCAGGGCACACAGACGTAACTACAGCTTTGGTCTGATGGTCATAGACTTTGACAACTTCAAGACGATAAATGACTGTTATGGTCATCACTTTGGTGACAGGTTTCTCCAGTTGGCCGCGATAAAGCTCCGGCAATCCCTGCGCGATGGCGATATACTGGCCAGATACGGCGGGGATGAATTCACGATAATCCTGCCAGAGACCACAGAGGAACAGGCCCTGCTTGTAGCCACAAGACTAGCTCACGACATTAATACCATCGACCTCAAGGACCCCGATGGCAAGAAAATAAAGACCACCGCATCCATAGGCATAGCCATATGCCCCACACACTCCAGCGACGTCAAAGACCTCTTCCGTATAGCAGACAGCGCCATGTACAAGTCCAAAAAGAAAGGCAAGAACATGATAAGCCTGCCCACCAACGAGGACATCACCTCCGTCTCTATACAAAACAAGGAAAAAAGCCTCTTCCTGCTTGATGCCGTCAATAAAAAAGACCATATAATACCACATTTCCAGCCAATTATAAACGTACAGACCGGCATGATCGAAATCAATGAACTGCTCATGAGGCTCGTAAAAGACGAAAAGCTCATGGTCGCCGGGGATTTTATAGATGTTGCCGAGGACATCGGCGTAGTCCACAAGCTTGACTATATAACCATCGAAAAGGCCTTTGATAAGATACACACTAAATGTTACATGGGAATGCTCTTTGTCAATCTCTCACCGAGGTCGTTGACCATCACCAGGTTCATACCAAACATTGTCAAGTTGACCACAGATTACAAGATAACACCATCCAACGTGGTCTTTAAACTCACCGAGCGGGATACGGTCAAGAATCTCACCATAATGGAGAGATTTGTCACAGACCTCAGACACGAGGGGTTTAAGTTTGCCATAGAGGACTTTGGCTCCGGGTTTTCATCATATCACTACATAAAGAGGATACCCATTGACTACATAAAGATCGAGGGTGAGTT
>JADFXD010000095.1 GCA_015233725.1 Nitrospirota bacterium
TAGATGGATGAACATCCCGTTGCGTTTCCGATCATCAGGCGGTCGCCAAAGAGCTGTGTCAGGAGCTTTATGTATGGGGTCTCGCCACATCCGGCACATGCCCCGGAGTACTCAAACAGCGGCTTGACAAGCTGTGTGCCCTTGACCGATGTCAGCTTAAACCTGGACGGGTCGGTCTCGGGCAGGGAGAGGAAGAAGCTGTAGCTCTTGACCTCGGTGGCACGAATTGGCTCTTGAACGGCCATGTTAATGGCCTTGACCTCAGTGCGCTTGCCGGCGGCGTCCTTCTTGCGTCCAGGGCACACCTCCACGCATGAATAGCAGCCAACACAGTCCTCGGGGGCTACCTGGACGGTAAACTTAAGCCCTTCAAACTCCTTGCCAATGGCGTTAATCGACTTGTAGCCTGCCGGGGCGTTAGCTAAAAGCGATGGGTCGTAGGCCTTTATCCTGATAGCCGCGTGCGGGCAGACAAACGAACAGGTGCCGCACTGTATACAGGCATCCGGCTCCCACACTGGGATGTGTACGGCTATGTTTCTCTTTTCGTACTGCGTTGTACCCGTTGGCCAGGTGCCATCACTGGGCATGGCCGATACAGGAAGGTCATCTCCAAAGCCCTTTATGATTACGGCAGTGACATTTTGGACAAAATCGGGGGCATCCTCTGATACCGCCCTGCGCATCGTCAGTTTGCTCGTGACCTTAGCAGGGACGGGGACCTCAACGATGCCTTGAAGTGCCTTATCCACGGCGGCATAGTTCATCTCAACTACCTTGTCGCCCTTTTTATAGTAGGTGGCCTTGATCTCCTTCTTTATAGCGGCTATGGCGTCTTCCTTGGGGATGACGCTTGAAATGACGAAGAACGCCGTCTGCATTATCATGTTGATCCTGGTGCCAAGGCCAAGCTCCTCGGCCAGCGCGATGGCGTCTATGATGTAGAACTTCATCTTTTTGGCGATGAGATTGCCCTGCACCTCAGCCGGCAGGCTGTCCCATACGGTGTCCTTGGTGGCGGCGGTGGTCAACAGGAATGTGGCGCCCTCTTTGGCATTTACCAGCATGTCGTACTTCTCAAGGAAGGTCGTGTTGTGACATGCTATGAAGTCTGCCTTTGAGATGAGATATGGGTGTGTGATCTTGTCCTTGCCAAAGCGCACGTGTGAGGTGGTGATGGAACCTGACTTCTTGGAGTCGTAGACGAAGTATCCCTGTGCGTAGTTTGAGGTCTCGCCGCCGATGATCTTGATGGTGTTCTTGTTTGCCCCGACGGTGCCATCTGCGCCCAGTCCATAGAACATGGCGCGATAGACGTCGCTTCCTTCGACGTCAAAGGTCTTGTCAAAGGGGAGGCTGGTGCCTGTTACGTCGTCGTTTATACCGATGGTGAAGTGGTTTTTGGGGTTTGCCCCGGAGATGTTGTCATAGACGGCCTTGACCATTGCTGGTGTGAAGTCCTTTGAGCCAAGCCCGTAGCGACCGCCAACGATCTTTGGCCATGTCGTGAACTTCGATATCCCCTGCTCCATTGCCTCACCCACTGACGTTCTGATGTCGAGGTAGAGGGGTTCACCGATAGCGCCAGGTTCCTTCGTACGGTCTAAGACGGCGATGGCCTTGACTGTAGCCGGCAGCGCTGCCGCTAATGCAGCAGTATCAAAGGGTCTGTATAGTCTGACCTGGATGAGGCCTAGTTTTGCGCCCTGTGCGTTGAGGGCGTTTATCGTGCTGGCGACAACGTCTCCGGCCGAGCCCATGATCACGATAACCTGTTGGGCGTCGGCGGCTCCAATATAGTCAAACAGCTTGTACTGTCTTCCCACGAGGCCGGCGAACTTGTCCATGGCCTTCTGTACGATGCCAGGGACGGCCTGGTAGTACTTGTTGACCGTCTCACGTCCCTGGAAGTAGACGTCGGGGTTTTGTGCGGTACCGCGCATTGAGGGGTTATCGGGGTTGAGGCCGCGCTTGCGGTGGGCGATGACGTCGTCGTCGTTGATCATTGCCCTCATGTCGTCAAAGGTCAGTTCCTCGACCTTGGCCTCCTCGTGAGAGGTCCTGAAGCCGTCAAAGAAGTGCAGGAACGGGATGCGCGACTCAAGCGTGGCAGCCTGGGCAATCAGGGCGAAGTCCATTGCCTCCTGGACGTCCTTTGAACATAGCATGGCAAATCCGGTTGACCTTGCCGCCATGACGTCGGCGTGGTCGCCAAAGATCGACAACCCCTGAGCCGCCAGAGAACGCGCCGTTATGTGGAACACGGTAGGGGTCAGCTCGCCCGCTATCTTGTACATGTTAGGAATGATTAATAACAGTCCCTGCGAGGCCGATAAGGTTGTCGCAAGGGCGCCTGCCGTAAGAGAGCCATGCACGGCGCCAGCCACGCCAGCCTCCGACTGCATCATGCCGACCTTTGGGATGCTGCCCCAAATGTTGACCTCACCCGCTGCGGTCTTGGAATCGCACTTCTCCGCAATAGGCGATGATGGCGTTATGGGATAAATCGTTATTATCTCATTGGTGGCATGTACGGTGTGCGCACATGCACCACAGCCATCAAGGATTACCATCTTTCTACTCATTTAAAATCCCTCCATAATAGATATAGTTATTTAAGATAATTTGACTAAAAACCTGCCAAATCTAAAAATATGCTCTATACACAACCACTCTGCCTTTCCAGCCAATGTCAATCAAGATAAACAGATTAATTATAAATCATGGCTAAGGATAAATTCAAGGAGGATTAAAAATTTATTGTAAGGGGGGGGCAGTCGTGGCCCAATTGAGCCGGGGGGTGGGGGCGCCGCCACCCCTCAGCCCCCGAACCTCTTTTAGCGTTTTTGGCTATTGCGCTTGGCGCCTTCCAGGTCCAGATAGATTGTGCCCTCATCGGATTTGAGGTCATCAAGGGTGAATACCCCAAGGTACTTTCTTGAAATAACAGCTTCATTATATACCTTCATTCTTACTGATTCTGCATAGATGGGTACCTTTAAAATCATGAAGACACAATTTGTACCCTGAAATAACTCTTGAGTGTCTTGGGACCTATAGAGCCAGTAAAATTCATTCTCTTTAACCTTAAATACTTCTATTCTGGGAATCAGCCTCTCATACTTTACCTCATGTATGTATTCACCTAATCTTCCTTCTATATCCTTTCTGAACTTTAGAGATGGAGATATGACAAGTTTTTCTGTAACGGTTTGTCTATCTACAACTTCGTGAGGAAAGAGGTCATACGCTACTGCGCTGCTATCGGCAAGAGAAAAGTGTATTGCAAACTGTCTGTAGTACCTATTATCAGAGAGATAGTTTAATGTAAAGGGGACTTTCACAAGATACATGTCATTTCTTGTTCTATCTACTGAGGCATCTGTCTCATCTTTTGGTAAGTACAAAATATCAGCCTTGTCAATAGTTACCTTACCCTCCAGTATGCTTATAGGAGACCTGGTGTCTGATGACAAAGGCATTTCTTGTCGATATAGCCCCATTGTCTTTTTTACATCTACATCCGCAATAGGTTTGTCTTGTAGTAATGTTTCCTCAGTCATGGGTATTCTTACGCATCCAAAGGGATAGGTTGCCAGATACACAAGCAAAATGCTCGTGATAAGTCGTGATGTCTTCATTGAAACCTCCTGTATTTATTGAATTTATTCCCATTCGCCATACATTATCAATCCAGACCATATGTAAGACGTGTCAGGGTAGTCGTTTGCGTAATCCAACTGTGCCATTGCCAGGGCAGCGGCCTTGGATAACCCTTGCTTTATCCAGTAATCATGAAATTTATACATCAAATGCAACGTATCTCCCTGAGGTACATTCCACAGGTTTGCCAACAGCGTTGGTGTCCCTGCCCATGTAAATGCGCGACTAAATCCATTTATGCCATCTCCCGATATACCTCCACTGGCCGTTACACAGGCTGCCAGGATCACAACATCGGTATGCAGGTCCAGCTTGTAGATATCCAGCACCTTGAGCAGGCCATCATCTTTGTTGTTCTTGGCAAGTTCGACAAAGGACTCTAACGGTTCCTTGTCATTGAGCGTCCCGTGGGTTGCCAGGTAGAGTACGCTGTATTTAGAGGCCTCGCTTTCCAGGACTGCCTTGGTTGCGTGTTCTCTTGTTGCGACCTGAGTGTCTTTATAGAATTGAGAGATTGAGCTAAAACCCTGCTCAGTGCGATCAAGTGCTTTTTCTTTTCCGTAAGAAACAGGCATGGGATATGGGTTTACCAGGGCGAGGAGGTTTGGCTTTTGGGGGTTGACGATACGTTTTTTATTGTCATGCGTGTACTTCAATTCCGCGATAGATGTGGCATAGACTATAGGGTGTTGTTCGATGAGATATTTACCGCCGGGGTCTCTCAGAGCAGCAAATGGCACTGAAAACAGATCAGCATAGGGGATTATCGTTAAGACTTCATCCTTTGTTGGTAGAATTTCCTTGGGGATTGGCTGTATTAAGGCGTTATACAGGTCTTTGAGGACACTACCGATCTCTCTATCCGTCTCAGCAGTATCTTTATAGTTTTCTTTATTTCTATCTTTTGTAAGGTCAGTGAATCTCTTGACGTCATTGTGCAAGCTGCCAATGGCGGTGACAACTGTCTTCATGTCACCGGAAGGCGATATGACCCAAATGACAAGGTCATTGTCTGTGAGGAAATACTCGATAGTAGTGCTTTTCCTCTTGCTTACAATCTCTTTAATCTCGGTGATATTGAGTCTCGTTGTTGTGGTTGGATTTGGTATTGCTGAATGGGACTTTGTAAGCAATGCCTTTAATTCCTTCTGTATATCCGCCTTAGAGGCCAGGAGGTCAACAAACGCCCTTCCTCTGGCCATCTCTGAATAGACCAGAGCGTCATCTTTCTTATCTAACTTTATAAGCAATTTCACCAATTTGATAAAAAACTCCTGAGCCTTATCAACAGCATCAATTTTATCCTCATCTAAGACCAATCGATTTCGCCAATTCTCAATATAACTGGAGACACCTTCAAGATTTTTCTGAAACTCTTTACTATCCTCAGGAAAACTATCAGGATTAAGCATCTTTGTTAGATGTTCAACTCTATTCTTACTATACCATTGCATTTCTTGCAAGGTGCCAAATAAATACATGTTAGCCTTAAAAAACACTTTCTCAATCTGGGAAAGCCCCTGATCTTTTCTAAGGTACAGATCGATTTCTTCTTCAATATTATCCAGATGTTTAGCAAGTTTAGCATCTCCCATATTCTCCGGCTTGGAAGTCATGGCGTCAATACCGTTATAGATGGTCAAGAACATCTTTAGAAGTGTTTGTTGCTGCGTGTAAGTATTTTTTAATAAATCGAGGATTTTCATTTTTTCTACCTCGATTTTTGTCGTCAAAGCATTAAAGGAATCGGTGATAGGCTTAATATCTAATAAAGCAGCTCGCCCCCCCTCATTAACTTTAGCTTCTTGTTCTCTTAGCGTCTTTATGATATCATTGATGGCAGTCTGCAATGTCTCAAGGGACTTTGAAATTGAATGTGAAGCAGCACGAATTTCACCCTTGCGGGTCTCAGATAGGTGTTTAATTACTTTACGCCTGCAGCTAAAATCCAAAGTCTTATCTGCCCGTTTTACCGTTACACTCACTGGTGCATCAATAGGTCCCTTTAGCATTTTAAGTACCTCTTCCTTCTGCAGCCCCTCAACAGGATGTCCATCAATGGCCTTGATAATATCATCTACCAATATTCCGGTCATAAAAGCAGGTGTGTCCTTCATTATTGAATCAATAACGAATTCCTTCTTCTTGTCATCTTGACCAACAGACACACCTATCCCTACGTACTCAAAATTTGCCTCTATAGAGTTAAATCCGTTCTGAAAGATATTTATTAAATCTAAATAATACGTTAACTTATCAATAATATCTTTTTGGATTAGTTCAAAAGATCTATTTGACCTTTCATCAGACCTTAGATTACTATAGGACTCCAAGTCATCGGTTAGTGTTTTTATTAGTTTTTCGTAGCTTCCCTGTTTAAAGTAACAGTCATTAAGTGCGCGATCAACAGATAACAAGTCGAGTGAGTTAAACTTGATTTTATCAGTTCCCTTACCTTTGTTCCCTTTATCTCTTTCCTTTTTGTAAGCGCCTTGCACTTTTTCAAGTAAAGGTACTGCCTCATCGCACTTTCCTTCAAAGGCTAGACCTTTGGCAAAATGCTTCATTGGCATTACATCTTCTTTGGAGTTGAAAGCATCTTGATCTGAAGATGCAAGGGATGACTTATCCTTTGCTATTAAGTGTCTTATACCCCCGTGACCTTCCTGCCTACTCTCCCACAACATGGCTATCTTTTTAACACCAAAGACATCTCTGATCATCCCCCAGCCCTCAGTCTTTGTATCTTTCCATGTAAAATCAACTCTTCCCCTGACAACGCTACCATCAATAGAACCTCCGCCTCTGGCCGTGTAGCTTCCTCTGACTTTATCGCCTCCTTGCCTTAAACGCAAAATGCCAAACTCATTTTCACCTGTCACCCAGTCGCCGTCATATTTTGATGAAGTCGATATCGCTTGTTTGGCCTTTGCGATCGCCTCACTTCCCTGTATCTTTCCGGTGAAGGTGGCATCATAGACGCTTTTTCGCTTTCTATCCATACCACCTAATCCTGATGCATGAATGCCTCCAGATATATCATCACCTTGTACAGAAAACGACAAGACCCCGTCTTTTTCATAATAAACCATTATATCATCAGAAGCCCCCCAACTTATGTCTGTTCGACCTTCATCATCACCGACCTTCAATGTAACCCTTCCATCCTTTACATCTATCTTGCCGTTTGCCTTGAAAGTATTATTGGAAAGCATAGTCGCTGAATGCCACGCAATATACCCCTCGGAGAGCTTTATATCAGGGCTGCTAAGGAAAACAGAAAAAGGGTTGGTATCGCCATTTTCACTTTGATTAATATAAATAGCGCCTTTTATGCCCTTGAAGGCCATGTCGTCAGTTTTCCCTTCTAATGTTATATCATAGAAGGAGGGCACCTTTACACCTTCTATTACCTTATCATACATAACATTGTTTTCGGAGGCATCCATGACTTTTGGCGAAACATCCTGGGTCGGGCTATCTTTGCCTCTTTTGCTTTCAGATACAGCCTTTGCCGTTGGATAAAGCGTTTGCGAGATCCTTACAACGTTCGTAGCGGTTGAATAATAAGTGTATAACGCATCTAAGATATACCCATCGCCTGCCTTTCTTATCACGCCATCCAACGAAGACACGTCAGATGTAGAGCGTTTACGTGTATTATCCCCGTGAAACACGAATAACCTGCCTCGTTGTGTCTCGGCGACAGAGACCTTAAACATGCCGTTGATCGCTATATCCGCCTGGGGTGAATTAAACGAGAACCTGCCATCTTCATATAGCTCCCACTCGGCCTTTTCAAAGACCTTAATAATGCTGTCGTCTTCTGAGTTAAGCCGTGCTTGTAACATATGGGTATCCTTTGCACGGTCTCTTAATTGCCTTAGCTCATCGGGATTATCCGAAATTATCCTTCCTTGCATTATCTCAATCTTTGGACTTTCATGCCCCTCTAAAAAGATCGGTCTGTCCATGATCTTGTCTCCATCGCCCTGTGCTGCCACCAGCATAAATGGGCTTAGACATCCAAATACAATAAAACTGATAAAGAAATACGCAGTCCTGATAAACATAAGAATCCCCCTCTTTTTTTTTACCTTGAAATTACAATACGATTAAAATAAATGCTTGTTACTCTATACCCTGTGATTTATTACCCTTAGTATCTTGCGTGTCTTTTTACATTTCTCTATACCATCCCTATAGTTTACAAACAATTATTCACAACACAAATTAATACTAATACTACGTTTGTCAAAAAGTCAAGAGAAAAAGTTTAAACATTATCTGGTGTTTGCGGTATTCAAGATGATTATGCTATACTTATGACATAATTTTGTCGCCAGGAGCTTGACGCACCGAAAAAGAAGCAGGAGCGTCCTGCAGCGAAAAAGAAGGCAAAGCCCTCCCTTCTCTTAAGGTTGAATTATTAAGGAGGTAGATTTTATGACTATGGATACAGACCCAGCGACCGTAAGGAGCGATACGCCAGTGACTGTAAGGAGCGAGCCGATCAATACATTAGGATTGATAAGAGACTACATGGGGGCGTACCGCAAGAGCAGGATACTGTTTACCGCAAACAACCTGCGGGTCTTTGACCAGCTCACCGAGCCGGCCACTGCCCGGGAGGTCGCGCAACGCCTCGGTACCGATGAGCGCGCCACCACGATCCTCCTTGATGCCCTTGTGTCGATGGAGTTGGTGACAAAACAAGAAACACTCTACATTAACTCGCCCCTGGCAAACCAGTGCCTCGTAAGCGGCAGCCCTCTGTCGCAGGTGGATATAATCAGCCACAACGACAACCTCTGGAGCAACTGGTCAGGCCTGGATGACGTCGTGAGAACCGGCAAGCCACACCGTGTGGCTCACGACCAGAGCGCCTTCATCATGGGGATGCACAACCTGGCCTCCCTCAAGGTCGAAGAGCTATTTGACGTCCTAGACCTAAGCGGCGTCTCAAGCGCCATTGACATTGGAGGCGGCCCCGGCACCTACGCCATCGAAATGGCAAGACGCGGAATTGCCGTAACCCTCTTTGACAGGCAGGAGACAATAGACATCGCAGCGGAGGTCATCAAGGGGGCCGGCGTTGAGGGCGTCAGGTTCCTGCCAGGGGATTTCACGACGCACTCCATTGGAAGCGGCTACGACCTGGCCATCATCAGTCAGGTACTGCATTCAAACTCGATCCAGGAGTGCAGGGATCTGATAAGGTGCACGAAGGAGGCCTTGAATCCCAATGGCAGGGTCGTCATCCACGAGTTCTACATCGAGGACAACATGACGCGGCCATTTAATAGCGCCATGTTTTCAATAAACATGTTGGTTGCCACCGATGCAGGCAGGTGTTACACCGTCACGGAGATGCAAGGGTGGCTTAGAGAGGCCGGCTTTGAGGATATCACGGCGCGGCCTTTGACAGAAACGGTTGTCGTTACAGGCAGAAGAAGATAATAAAAGGAGAATATGTCCAGGAAGTTAAATATATTAATGGTTGCCTCGGAGATGGCGCCGTTTGCCAAGGAAGGAGGGTTGGCCGATGTGGTTAGCTCTCTCGCGAGGGAGTTGGTCGACATGGGGCATGACGTCAGGGTGGTCATCCCTAAGTACAAGACGATTGAGCATCAGGGGGGCAACATAACCCTGGCGGTAGGGCACGTCTCAGTGCCAATGGGCGTGATTGGGGATATGGGTTGTGCCATTTGGCAGTGTCCCATCGTCGATGCGCAGGACGGGGGCGAGCCGCCCCTGGCAAAAAAAGGGGATGAGCCACCCCTGGCAAAAAGAGGTGGAGGCGGGGTTGTTTACACCGTTGAGCATCACCAGTATTTTAGCAGGGATGGCGGTTTTTATTCAAACATAAATGGCGATGGCTACATGGACAACGACAATCGCTTTGTGTTTCTATCCCGGGCGTCCCTGGAGCTATGTAAGCACGTGGGGTTCAGGCCTGATTGTATCCACGTCCATGACTGGCACACGGCGGCCATACCGGTGCTGGTCAACACCGACTACAGGGATGAGCCTCTGATTGGCAACAGCGCCACCCTGTTGACGATCCACAATCTCCAGCATCAGGGTGAGTTCTACGAGGGGCTGATGGACGTCCTTGGCATTGGCTGGGGTCATTTCAATTACATGGAGCTCGAAAAGGACGGCAACACCGATCTGCTCAAGGGCGGGATATACCACGCCACGATCGTCAACACCGTCAGCGAGCGCTATGCCAGGCAGATACAGACGCCGGAGTTTGGTTTTGGCCTGGATGGCGTGTTGCGTGACAGGGCATCCGACCTCTATGGCATCATAAACGGCGTAAACTACAGAGAGTGGAATCCACAGACCGACAGCCTCATCGCGGCCAACTACGACGTTGATGACCTAAGCGGCAAGTCCGTCTGCAAGGCTGATCTACAGGGTTGTCTTGGGCTGCCGAAGCGTCCTGATGTGCCAATCATCGGGTTGATCACGAGGCTCGTCAAGCAGAAGGGGATCGACGTCCTGGCCGAGGCCATTTACAGGCTGATGGAGCTTGATATACAGATAGTGTTGTTGGGGACAGGGGAGGTGTGGGCGAACTTCTACTTTGGCGACCTGCCCAGGCAGTATCCCGATAAGTTTGGATGCCACATTGGTTACGACAACACCCTCGCCCACAAGATAGAGGCCGGCTCGGACTTTTTCCTGATGCCGTCGTCGTTTGAGCCGTGCGGGTTAAACCAGATGTACAGTCTGCGCTATGGCACGCTACCCATCGTGAGGGCCGTTGGTGGTCTGGACGACACCGTAGACAATCTCAACGTTGAGGCCAACACGGGGACGGGGTTTAAGTTTTACGACCTCACGGCTGGTGCCTTAGTGGACACGGTGGGTTGGGCCGTTTACACGTACTACAATGACAAGGACACGATGGCGGGCTTGATCCAAAGGGCGATGGAGAGGCGTTTTTCCTGGGCTGACGTGGCCGTTAAGTATGTGGCTCTTTACGAAAAGGCCATTGTTAATCGTCAGGGTGGGATGATCTCGTGATGGAGACGGACAAGGGTCGTCAGATTCGGCTCAAGTATCTCTACCGTAAGATGATCATAAGCGGCAAGGCGCGCCTGCCCTACGCGGCAGCCGTCAAGCTCGTAGGCCCCGACTGCGCGTATCACCTGTACTCAACCGTCAACCTCAAAACTCAGGAAGAGAAAGAAAAAGAATAGAAAGAAAGAAGGAGGGCGGCTCCGCCCCCTCCTCAGACCTCCCCTGCAAGGGGGCCAGCCCCCTTGACCCCATTATGCGTACCGCATGAACGCCTCATTTGCAGTTGGGTGATTACAGATAACGACCTCAATATATAACGATCTCAATATATAAGGGTTTCTGCATGTGAAGAAGAATTCACTGGATTTTTGTTTTTGGATCATTTACACTTGTAATATGGGTAAGATTGAAGAAGAAAAGATAGAAAAGCAGCGGGCAACGTTATCGGATTACTCGTCGAAGATCAAGCGGATATATCTTGAGCTGCATGGTTATACGTTTTTTCATGGCCCCTCGGAGATAGATAACATAGACAGCAGATTTATTGGCCGCAAGCGATTAATAGATAGGCTAACAAATCTTCTCACCAACGACGAGTCAAAATCTGGTGCGTATTTGGTCACCGGTTTTAAGGGGATGGGCAAGACGAGTTTGGTTAGCAAGGTTATTGCTGATGTAACTGCAGCCGTAGGGAGCAATTTTGTTTTAGCGAGATACTTCAGAATTATGT
Source organism: Nitrospirota bacterium (assembly GCA_015233725.1). Taxonomy (GTDB): domain Bacteria; phylum Nitrospirota; class Thermodesulfovibrionia; order Thermodesulfovibrionales; family Magnetobacteriaceae; genus Magnetobacterium. The sequence goes on from JADFXD010000095.1 coordinate 11,426, forward strand.
TGCTACTGCTTTTCTTACCGTTAGTAGATTTAGACCCTCTTACTATAACGATAAATAGTATTCTAATAATAATTTGTGCTATTTGTCTCTTTATCATTGATTTGAATAAAAAAAACTTGAAAAGGGGTAAAAGAAAAGGTTGGATTTATATTAAGAGCATATTTACAATCTCTAAAGAAGAGATATCCAAGTTTAAGGCTAAAACCTTCTTTCAAGATATTTTTTTAGTGTCGCTAATTCGTTTACTTGGAATTCTTGTAAGGCCATATTGCTCTAAATTATACGACGCATCTTTTTCGACCGACCCTTTATCTGTAGAGCCTACGCATAAACTCAGTTTTCAACTTTAGTTATCAAAAGAACACCCACC
>JADFXD010000096.1 GCA_015233725.1 Nitrospirota bacterium
GGTATGCAAAATTCGATTGAGATTTTGCTGAGGAGAAAATTTGGTGAGGAAGGTTTATCCCTTATGCCGAAGATCAGGATGTGTGAAGATGAGTCGAGGCTCTCCGCAATAACTGATGCGTTGATAACGACAGAAGACATCAGGGAGATTGAAGGGTTACTCTAGCTGGCCGAGTCCATAAAGGGGGCAGCGACCCACCTACGATTTTAAAGAAGGAGTAAGACGAATGTTTCTACACAAAAGACCTATGAGGCTGCGCTCAAGCGCCGAGCTTAGAAAGATGGTGAGGGAGACTGTACTGTCACCTGAGTGCTTTGTATATCCGTTGTTTGCCACCTTTGGCAGAGGTGTAAAGAGGGCCATTAACTCGATGCCCGGGTGTTTTCAGGAATCACCTGATGAGATCGTAAAATCAGCAAGGCAACTAAGGGAGCTTGGTATACCGGCAACGATCCTCTTTGGCATACCACAACACAAGGACGAGTTGGCCTCCGGTGCATACGAGCCAGAGGGAGTTGTCCAGGAGGCCGTCAAGGCCATCAGGGATGCTGTGCCCGATCTATATGTTATCACGGATGTGTGTCTCTGTGAGTACACAAGTCATGGGCACTGCGGCGTTATAAGTAATAGCGGGATAGACAACGACGCCACCCTGGAGCTGCTCTGCAAGGAGGCGCTCTCACATGCCAGGGCGGGGGCGCAGATGGTGGCCCCATCGGATATGATGGATGGCAGGGTCTATGCCATACGAACAGCCCTCGATCAAGCGGGGTTTGAGTTGCTGCCGATAATGAGCTACGCCGCCAAGTATGCCTCGGCCTTCTACGGGCCATTCCGGGAGGCGGCTGGATCGACTCCGCAGTTTGGCGATAGGCGGCAGCACCAGATGGACCCGGCAAACAGACGCGAGGCCCTCAAGGAGGTCACCCTGGATATCGAGGAGGGGGCCGACATCGTCATGGTCAAACCTGCCCTGCCCTACCTCGACGTCATCTCCGCCGTCAAAGAGGCCTGCGACGTCCCCGTCTGTGCCTACAACGTCTCGGGTGAGTACTCCATGGTCGTTGCCGCGGCAGAGCGCGGTTGGCTCGATTACAACGCCGCTATGATGGAAAGCCTCCTGTCGATAAAACGCGCCGGGGCAGACCTCATCATAACCTATTTCGCAAAAGACGCAGCCAGATTGCTTTAGTCTTAAAGAAAAAAAAGGGAGGGCGGCAGAGCTTCTTGGCGCTTCCAGGACGCTCCTGGCCCCCTTCAGAACCCCCTGCAAGGGCACCAGTGCCCTTGACCCCATAATGCTCAATCCTACCCAGCGACTGTAAGGAGCGATCCGATCAATTTTATATAAACACTTATGTCCATGTACTTATAGCGCGTTTCGATCGTATGTAATACAAAAAAAGAAAGGGGCGGCTCCGCCCCCCTTCAGAACCCCCTGCAAGGGGACCAGTCCCCTTGACCCCTTAAAAGTGCTACGTATTTTGTAGTTAATCAAATCGAAATCTGCTATATATAATAAAATGCCTATGAGGTTAACTCCGCTGGCATAGCACAGTGCCAACAAATAACATTAAAATATGGCAAGCTGAAATTACATATCCGGAGTTAACTACATAGACAATATAGTCAATAGTATAAATTATATAGAGATATATAATAAATAGCATATTGCTTTCGCGTTGATACTAAAATTATACTATCATCTATAGTTATGGTTTTACAGCTAGGGGTATAACGGAGCTAACTGTCCAGGTATTTCCAGAAAAATGCCTATGAAGTTAACTCCGTTGGCATAGTACAGTGCCAACAAATAACATTAAAATAGAGCAAAATGAGAAATATATAAATATGGAGATGACAATTATTATTTCAAGTATAGACAGTGAACGAAAACTATGGAATCAATTCCTTAATACATGGAACAGATTCCATACATACGCCCTAAACAAAAAAATAAACCGCTGTATTTTAGCCAATTTCTATTTCTAAAACTAATGGCACGAAAATTGACTTAATAATACCGGTAAGAGCTAAATTTATGAGAATACGAATAGTCCTGTACAACGGGGTTGCCAATGCCAGTATACCGATAAACTATAACCACTTGCTGGCAGCGACAATCTATGCCATCCTGAGAGAATACTCTCATGATTGCTCACCCTTGCAAACTGACAAGACAAGGCAAGAGGCGATAAAGCGCTTTAAGATGTTTACGTTTTCACACCTCCGCTTTGACGCCTACCGTATAGATCAGGAGAGGGTCTGCTTTGACAAGGGCTACGTCCAATGGTACGTATCGTTGCCGGTGAAGGACTTCCTGTTTCAATTCGTAGAACGGATTGCTGAACGACAGACGCTGGTGCTTGATGGCGTGAGTCTTGAGATTGACAGGGTCGAGGCCTTAAAAGAGGTGTGCTTCTCTGATGAGATGAGCTTTACTGTCATCTCCCCCATCACCGTGACAAGCAACAACGCCAGGAAAAATACTCTCCCCCGCTACCTGAGATACACTGATTCGGGGTTTGCCGAGGCCGTCAGAGGCAACCTGATAAAAAAATACATCATGATACACAAAGCCATACCCAAAGACAACAGCCTGTCCTTTGTCTTTGATAAGGAGTATGTAGATAAGAGGGCAGGCAAGATACAGAAAAAGATAAGCTTCCTGAGCATGGAAGTAATCGGCTTTGTAGCCCCCTTCAAGGTCAAGGGCAGCCCCGAGCTCATCAGGATCGGCTACGACGCAGGCTTCGGCGAAAAGGGAAACATGGGCTTTGGCATGGTAAAGGAAATCACAAAGACATAAAGAAAAAGCCCGTGGGTGGACGCTACCCTAACCCAGAAAATAGCCCTTTGTATAAATAGCAGTAGTCACAAATGAACCTGTAAAAAACATTGCCACAAAAAAGTCTCTGACGTATATGTTGCGATTAGACAGCTCGGATATAAATATTACAGGTGGAAAATACACTATCATATATCTGTTCATCCCCAAAAATGAACCGCTCGAAACAGGTACAAGCACCGTACAGAGCCCCCACAACACATAGCGACGGTAGTCTTCTATAAACACATAAGAGATAGCTGACGCCAAAATAATAAGCGCGGGTACGATGTGCATAATGGTATTTGGGTCTGGTCTAATCTCAGTCAACAGGTGATGCCAATCCCCTATCTTCCTGTGCCAACCATACTGTTGTGCAAGGATAAAGGCATTCCAGAACCCAAACCTCAACTTCAGATAGATAATAAAGGCAATAAACCCCGTCAAAGATACGGTCAGCCAGCCTAGAAATCGAAACACACCCTTAGGGTTTATCGCCAGCCCCTCGTCTGACCTTGGATATGCGAGGCTGATAATATAAGACAGGGCTAACGATGGCAGCACAAATAACCCCTGGAGCTTCGTGGCCCCTAAAAGCAAAAGTCCAAGAGAGGTCAGGATATATCTCTTTTGGTGAAACATGTAAAACGAAAATACCGCTAACAACAAAAAAAGCGATTCTGCATACATAGTTGAAAAGATAACACCGGATGGAAATACCGACATCAAGATTATAGATAACGTAGGGTCGGCGTTTTTATGATACCCCTTTATATAATAAAAGAGCATAACCAGGGCAACTAAAAAACAGGCGTTAGAGAGCATTAAACCTGCTATCACAACGTCAGTATCTAAAAATCTGGCCAGATATCTCACAGATAGCGGATACAGTGGAAATATTATAGTATTGTAAACCCCTACACCATCGTTTACAAAATTGTACCCATCGTTTATTACGCTAAGATAAAAACCTGAATCGTACTGCAACAATGACAGCCACCATTGTTTATAGTCAATCACTCCTGCAGGGATTGTCTCTGGGGCAGAGATAAATCTCAGACCAAAAAAAACACTAAATATGATATACAGTCTGGATAAGATAAAAATAAGACATATCAGCGCTATATCTTTTACTGCAGTCATCAGGGAATTATTATAAGGCATGATCCTGGGAAAGTCAATGCACCCGGCTGGACAAAATATTTATGACATTTTAGCTGCCCAAATTTTTATGCTTGCATACAGTGGATAGTTTATCTTATAATGTTCAATATCATTTTTATGGAGGCATAGATACAATGGGTCTTACGACATTTGAAGTAGGGGGCATACACCCGCCGGATCACAAGGAGCTGGCATCAGGTTCTCCTATCGAGGTTTGTAAGGGGCCGGTGAAGGCCGTTATACCGTTAAGTCAGCATATAGGGGCGCCGTGCAAGTCCTTGGTAGAGGTAGGGCAGGCGCTGCAGATTGGTCAACAGATAGGTAATCCGGAGGGTTTTGTATCTTCCCCCGTGCACAGCTCGGTAGCGGGCAAGGTCTCTGCCATAGATACCTGCACGGTGGCCACGGGCAGGGTGATCCCGGCCATCATTGTCGATAACGACAGGTCCGAGCAGTGGGCGCCATTGGAAGATGACCCGGGATACCTTGAGCAACCGCCTGAGACCCTGCTAAAGAGGATCAAGGCGGCGGGCATTGTGGGTATGGGGGGCGCCACCTTCCCTACGCACGTAAAGCTCTCTCCGCCAAAGGAAAAGACCATCGATGCTGTTATCATCAACGGGGCCGAGTGCGAGCCGTACCTTACATCCGATCACAGGGTCATGGTTGAGCGTCCAGGGGACGTGGTCAACGGGCTTAGGATACTGATGCGTGTGCTGGGTGTAAAGACCGGCCACATAGGGATCGAAAACAATAAACCCGACGCCCTTGCCGCAATCATCGGGGCAGCCGCAAATTACCAGGAGATACAGGTCTGGACACTTGAGGTCAAGTACCCCCAGGGGGCAGAGAAGATGCTCATCAAGGCGATACTTGACAGGGAGGTCCCCGCCGGAGGACTGCCGATGGACGTCGGGGCGGTAGTCCAGAACGTTGGCACGGCCCTGGCGATCTATGAGGCCTGCAGATTTGGCAAACCGCTGATCGAAAGGGTCGTCAGCGTAACGGGCAATGGCGTCAAGACCCCCAAAAACCTCATGGCACGCATAGGGACGCCTATCTCACAGTTGATAGAACAGTGCGGGGGGCTTAAGGGTGGGGCAGCCAAGGTCATATCGGGAGGGCCCATGATGGGCTTTGCGGTCTTCAGCGTCGATGTCCCCGTGATGAAGGGCACCTCCGGGATCGTCGTGATGCTCACAGAGGAGACCTCCTATGGGGATAAGTACGGCAACTGTATCAGGTGTGGCCGGTGCGTCGAGGCCTGCCCGATGGGGCTTATGCCGCTGATGTTAAGCCTGTTCTCCGAAAAGGGACACTTTGAAGATGCCAAGGACTATAACCTGTTTGATTGCTTTGAGTGCGGCTGTTGTACCTACGTCTGCCCGGCCAAACGCCCGATAGTGCAACAGATAAGATTCGCAAAGACACAGGTGAAGCCCGGATGACAACAACTGGAGATAACAACACAATGGAATATATAGAGGGTTTGTATGCAGGAAGAATCTAACAAGGCCCAAAAGCTAAAAGAACAGCCCAAAGAGCAAGGCAAAGGGCAAGTCTTTAACACACAGGGCTTAGTCGTCTCCGTAAGTCCGCACATACGCAGCGAGGAGACGGTCAGCAAGATCATGTGGACGGTGAGCGTGAGCCTCAGTCCAGCATTTGTGATGGGGGTGTATTTCTTTGGCCCCAGGGCGATCCTGGTAACGGCCCTGTGCATCCTGGGCAGTCTGCTCAGTGAGGTGCTTATCCAGAGGCTTGCCGGTAAGGAGATAGCCATAAAGGATGGCAGCGCATTCTTAACGGGACTACTGCTTGGACTGAACATGCCGGTTACCGTGCCGTTTTACATCCCGCTGTTGAGCGCCTTCATAGGCGTGGCGATAACAAAGCAGTTGTTTGGCGGGCTGGGGTACAACATCTTTAACCCCGCGCTGATGGGCAGGGCCTTTGCCCTTATCACGTGGCCCCGGGCAATGACTACCTGGGCAGTGCCGACGTTGTCCTTTGCCGGGCTCGATGGCAAGACCATGGCCACCCCACTGGGGTTGCTAAAGGAAGAGGGACTGGCCAGGTTGCTCGAGGTCTTTGGGGATAAGGCACACCTGTACAAGCAACTATTGGTCGGCTACAGGGGGGGCTCCCTGGGTGAGACGTCGATTGTAGCGCTGCTGATCGGGGCGGCGTTTCTCTTTTACTTCAGGTACATCTCCTGGCATATACCGATCAGCTTTCTGACAACGGTAGCGGTCGGGGCGTGGGCGTTTGGAGGTAAGGCCGGGGTGTTCTCCGGAGAGCCAATTATCCACCTCTTAAGCGGTGGACTGGTGCTGGGGGCCTTTTACATGGCCACGGACTACGTCACCTGTCCAGCCGTCAAGAAGGGACAGATACTCTTTGGTGTTGGTTGTGGCGTCCTGACGTTGTTGATCAGGCTTAAGGCCGGATACCCCGAAGGCGTTATGTTTGCTATACTCATTATGAACTGCTTAACCCCACTGATAGACAGGAGCTTTAGGGCAAAGGTGTTTGGGGCAAAAGGGAAAAAGACGTGAACGCAAAGGATATATTCAAGATAACACTAAATCTGGTAGTGATCTACGTAGCCGGCGGCCTCCTGCTCGCCGCCCTGTACGCAACGACATCGCCAATAATCTTTCAGGCCAACAAAAAGGAAAAAGCAGAGGCGCTCCAAAAGATGATCCCAGAGGCCGATAAGATAGAAAAATTAGGCGACTGGCACCCTCACGAAAAACACTGCGAGTACTACAAGGCACAAAAAGATGGCCAGGTCATAGGCTACATAGTCCAGTCGGTAGGAAAGGGCTATTCGAGCTATATCGATCTCTTCTTCGCTGTCGATAAGGATATGAAGGTACAGAAGCTGGAGATATTACACCAGGGTGAGACGCCCGGCCTGGGAGACGATGTAACAACCAAGTGGTTTAAGTCACAGTTCTCCGGTAAGGACATGCCCCACTTAAAGGTGCTAAAGACCGAAACGACCGAATACATACAGGCCCTAACGGGGGCAACGATATCATCACGGGCCGTTACAGAGGACGCCGTAAAGAACGGCCTGAAGTTCCTGCAGGAGAAGCTAAATCTCTCATCAGGGCCAAATGACAAGCAACCCCAGTTCAAAGAAGACCATACCAAAGCAGACAACACCAAAGGAGGCAACGCAGATGGGAGCCATTGAGGCAACGGCTGGGAGGCCTAACTCCCTACAGATAGTAATCAGCGGAATATTTAGAGAAAACGCCATATTTCGGATGGCCATAAGCCTGTGTCCGGCCATAGCAGTAACCACTGGACTAAAGACAGGCTTCCTAATGGGTATAGCCGTGGTCTTTGTAAACACCATGGTCAACGTGACGGTGTCGCTGATGAGAAAGGTGATACATCCACGGATCAGGATGCCCATCTACATGCTGATCATATCGGGGTGGGTGACGGTGGCAGACCTCACGCTTGCGGCATTCTCCAGGGATGCCTACAAGCAGATGGGACTGTACATCCAACTCATCGTGGCCTTTGCCTCCATCCTGACAAGGGCGGAGAACTTTGCAAGCAAGAACAAGGTGATCCCGTCCTTCTTCGACGGCATCGGCATCGGGACGGGCTTCTTCTTTGCCCTGATGGTGATCAGCTTCTTCAGAGAGCTGCTTGGAAAGGGCGCCCTGTGGGGGGTTGACATCATCCACGCCAAACCACTGTTGATAGCCCTGCTGCCAACGGGAGGATTCTTTGCCACCGGTTTACTCATGGGCTTCTTCAACTGGATAGACATAAGATTCTATGGCGGTAAGGGGGCCGGCGGGGCCGGCGGTCATTGACTTTTATAACGTGAAACATCCACAATATAAGGAGGTATTAACAGGACATGGACAGAGAATTCGCTAAACTGTTTGAGATATTTGTGGCCTCAGCAATAATAAATAACTTTGTGTTTACAAGGTTCCTGGGGCTGTGTATATTCTTCGGGGTCACAAAGAAGGTGGAAACGGCCGTGGGCATGAGCATAACCTTCACCGCCGTTATGATGATCTCGGCCGCCATGAGCTGGGTCATATTCACCGGCATAATGGTGCCACTGGATATCACGTTTCTGAAGATCGTCATATTCATAGGGATCATAGCCTCATTCGTCCAGGCCTCAGACACTATCATGAGAAAGGTCTCCCCAGGACTCTATTACAAGCTGGGCGTGTACCTGGCCCTGATATCCACCAACTGCATCATGTTGGCAGTGCCACTGATAAACGCCGGCGAACACTACGGCTTCATCGAGAGTATTACATTGGGACTTGGCTCAGGTATTGGATTTGCCATAGCACTAATTATAATGGCAAGCATCCGTGAGAAACTCGAACTCGCAGACGTACCCGTGCCCTTTCGAGGTATGCCGATAGCCTTTGTAACCACCGGCCTCATAGCCCTTGCCTTTACAGGCTTCGCCGGCATTATAACAATGTAGTATAAGGATGAAGAAGGTATTGTTTATAAGTATATACTGTGAACAAGATATAAATGGCGCATTAATTGACGCCGCAAAGACCAGGAGCAAGAAGGGGTCAAGGGGTCCGCGACCCCTTGCAGGGGGGTCTGAGGGGGGGCAGCGCCGCCCCCTTCTTTCCCTTCCTTTGAGGATTATAATGATGTATGACAAGGGTGTAGAATGATAGAGATCAATTTTTTTGACATCACGCACTTTATCAACGGCGTGATCAATAGCATACCGCTGCCGGCGGTTGGTGTAGGCGGTGGGATGGAGGCCAAGGAGAGCGTTGACATGGGGGCGACCCTCAAGTTTACGCTGCTGTTTGTCGGGGGCATAGGGGCATTGTTTGGACTGGGACTGGCCTTTGCGGCCAAGAGGTTTTCGGTAAAGCTGGACCCCAAGATCGAGGAAGTACGCGATGTGCTGGCAGGGGCACAGTGCGGGGCGTGTGGCTTTGCCGGTTGCCAGCAGTATGCAGAGGCGGTCGTACAAAGGGGCGAGGTCGCCTCCAACCTGTGCACACCTGGCGGTGCGTCGGTGGCCGAGCTGGTAGCCCTGATTACCGGCAAGAAGGCCGCTGCCGTGGAGCCCCAGTACTCGCGGATCATGTGTCAGGGGGATCGGGCGCGGTCGATAAGGAGGTTCAAGTACGAGGGGGTGAAGGATTGCAGGGCGGCAGTGCTTGCCGGCGGCGGGGATAAGTCCTGTGTCTATGGCTGCCTGGGCTATGGCACGTGCAAGAGCGTGTGTCCGTTTGGCGCCATAGAGATGAACGAGCACTCTCTGCCGGTTGTTGATACAAAAAAGTGTACGGGGTGCAAGATGTGCGCCAAGGCCTGTCCCAAGAAGGTGATCGAAATACTGCCGGGGTCAAAGGCGGTGTTGGTGGCATGTCACTCCAAAGATAGAGGCACGGATACCCGTAAGAACTGTCAGGTAGGGTGCATCGCCTGTGGCATGTGCGTAAAGGTCTGCCCCTATGAGGCGCCAAGCATAACTAACAACGTCTCCACCATAAATATAGATAAGTGCAGGATGTGCGGCCTCTGCGCGATAAAATGCCCTACAAAGGCAATCGCGGACCTGCTCCTGCCCAGGTCAAAGGCCTCTATCACTCAGGGCAAGTGTATCGGCTGTAACATGTGCATGAAGGTGTGTCCTGTAAATGCGGCATCCGGTGAATTAAAAAAGCCCCATACGATAGACAGCGCCTTGTGTATAGGCTGTGGCATATGCACGAGCAAGTGTCCGGTGCAGGCCATAGACGGTACGTTTAATGCACAGGAGGTGTTCGCAAAGGCTCTGCAAAAAAAGAGCCAGAAAACGAACTCGGAAAAAGAGAACGCTGCATAATTATTGGAGGAGTACACAATGGGCGATGATTTCTTGAAACACCTGATGGGTTTGTACAGTAGCCAGACGTTTAAGGATGCCTTCCAGGCGTTTTTCATGAAGATGCAGGAAGATGGACTGGAGTCTGCCAAAAAGTCATGGGATGTAACGTTGTACAAAAGCGCAATGAAAGGCGGGGGCACAGACCTGTTCGAGAAGATGATAGACTTCTATTCAGACCTGGGCTTCGTATCAAAGAAAAAACACGAGGCCGTTTTAAAGGAAAACGAAGAACTTAAAAAGGAAAACGCCTTCCTGAAGGGAATCGTCCAGAATATGAACCTAAGGGTGTTTGAAGACGGTAGCAAAAACATCCAGGAGACCTGGAAAGAGACAATAGAAAAACAGATGGAACTAAGCAAAGACATAGCAAAAAACTTCTTTGACTTGTTTAAGAAATGACCAAAGATAAGAAGAAAAGGCTGCCTTAAGCGGCTTATAGATATCTAATTAATGAGGAGGATGGACAGATGGATGAAAAGGCATCTTTTATTGATTCGCTTATGAAGAAACAAAAAGAATTCATCGACAATTGGTTGAATACAACAGGTAATATGCAGAAAGCCTTTTTTTCATACGGATCGCCCAAGGAAGGCTCAACCGGAGCCGCTGGCGGTATAATGAACCTATACAATTCATGGTTAAAGACGGTGGGAACCTCTTATGACGAGCTCATGAAGATGTACCCTTCGGCAACAGGAAAAGAAACGGTGGGAAAGCTATTCAGGAGCTTTGACTCTTACGTCAAGGTCTTTGAGTTCTGGTCACCGGTACTAAATGCCATGCAGGAGAACGCCCTTAGCGCCGAGGGCTATCAGGACTTGTTTGACCCAGAGAAATTCAAGCAACTGACAGAGTCCATATACGGCCTCATGGGACCAGATATGGCATCCGAGATACTGAAACAGACCTCAGACCTCGTAGAGACCTGGGGTAAGGCCGCAAATAACCTGGTCAATCCGTGGGTTGAGGCATATCAGAAAAACCTCGATATAGCACTGGATGCCTCATCAGCGGCAGACCCAAATGCCAGCATGAATATGTTCCACACCGTCTATAGCGCATTTGACAAGACCTTCGGTAAGGCATTCAAGACCCCCCAGGTAGGCAAAGACCGCGAAAAACTGGAACTGATCCTCAAGACTATGGACATGTACTCGGTCTACACGGCAAGGTCGGCAGAGTTCCAACACAAGATGTACCTCTCCGGCGAAAAGGCCATGAAGAAGGTGATCGACAAATTGGCCGAAAAGATCAAGGCCGGCGAACAGGTCAAGAGCTACAACGACTTCTACAAACTCTGGACAGATATAACCGAAAACGAATACTTTGAACTCTTTAACACGGAGGATTTCTCAAAGATACAGGGACAACTGCTGGATTCAGCCCTGGATTTCAGGAGATACTATCACAAGCTGATCGAACTCTACCTGGTAGACCTGCCCATCCCGGTAAGAACCGAAATGGATGACGTCTATAAGACCATCCACGACCTAAAGAGAAGGGTCCGCACCCTCGAGAAACTTGAGAAAAACGCCGAAGCAAAGACTGAAAAGGAGAATGCGATATGAAGACACCTTTTTTGAGTTTTGATACGAAAAACATCGCAAAAGAGATGGTTGACCTTACACAGAAGATGGTAAACGGTTCAGAGACCATAATGAACCTCGATAATATCGACGTAGGCATCTCGCCCAAGGAGCTCGTGTATCAGCAGGATAAGATGAAGCTCTACCACTACAAGAACGAGGGCAACGT
>JADFXD010000097.1 GCA_015233725.1 Nitrospirota bacterium
TTCTCTTCTGGTAGGGCAGGTACTTATCACAGAAATATTTACAGTAAGAAAAAAAATCCCCCGATTTGTGTTTTTGAGGGCACGGTTGTATAATAAGTCTATGAGCGTAATAGCGATACCAAAGGCACTAAGAGAAAAGCTCGGCGAAGATGCCACCGATGACTTCATCAAGGTCATCGGCGAGGCGGGTCTTGACTCACGGAGAGACTTGGCCACTAAGGAAGACCTGTTTAGGGTGGAACTCAACCTCAAAGGAGACATCACTAAGGGAGAAGCCAGGCTCAGAGGAGACATCGCTAAGGTCAAGGAAGACGTTGCCAAGGGAGAAGCCAGCCTCAAAGGAGACATCGCTAAGGTCAAGGAAGATGTCGCCAAGGGAGAAGCCAGCCTCAAAGGAGACATCGCTAAGGTCAAGGAAGATGTCGCTAGAGGCAGAGAAGATGTCGCTAAGTTAGAAGGTAGCCTCAGAGGAGACAGTGCTAAGTTAGAAGGTAGCCTCAGAGGAGACAGCGCTAAGTTAGAAGGTAGCCTTAGAGGAGACATAGCTAAACTCAAGGAAGACGTCAATAAGGTAGAACTCAGGCTCAGGGAAGACATCTCGAAGGTCAGGGAAGACGTTGCTAAGATTGGCGGTGAGGTGGTCTTGCTCAAGTGGATTTTGGGAGCTGTCCTGGCCGGTATCATATCCCTTATTGTTAGGGCGTTTTTCATGCACTGACCTCTTTCCTTTCCTCGCTGCAGGATGCACCCGCCCCCTTGTTGTACACCGTGCGTAAGGTGAGTTATTATCTGGGGCCGAGCATCTTATCAGGTCTGACGATATTGTCGAAGTCTTCTTGTGAGAGATAGCCGAGTTCCAGGCAGGCCTGACGCAGGGTCTTGTCTTCTTCATAGGCCTTGCGGGCGACCTTGGCGGCCTTGTCATAGCCGATGTGGGAGTTTAGCGCTGTTACAAGCATCAATGAGCCTTGCAGATACAGGTTTATCTTTTCCAGGTTGGGCCTTATGCCAATGACAAGGTTTTGGGTGAAGCACCGGCTGCTGTCTGCCAGAAGCGTTATAGACCTCAGGACGTTGTAGATGATTAGCGGCTTAAAGACGTTAAGCTCAAACCTCCCCTGCGATGCGGCTATTGTCACGGCCACGTCGTTTCCCATTACCTCAACACAGACCATAGCGAGGGCCTCACACTGAGTGGGGTTGACCTTACCCGGCATGATGGATGACCCTGGCTCATTGGCCGGCAGTATAAGCTCTGCCAATCCCGCGCGAGGGCCGGAGGCCAGCCAGGCTATATCGGTGGCTATCTTAAGGAGCGCCGTGGCCAGCGTCCTGAGCGCCCCGCTTAACATAGCCAGCGCATCATGGCCGGCTAAGGCAGCGAACTTGTTTGGGGCACTCTCAAATGGCAGACCTGTCAACTGAGCAATCCTCGCTGCCACGCCCTGGGCAAAGTCGGGATGTGTGTTAAGTCCCGTGCCAACGGCGCTGCCCCCTATGGCAAGGCGATACAGATGCGGTCTGACGTCCTGTATCATCTGTACATTGCTGTCAAGTTGTGCCACGTATCCTGAGAACTCCTGTCCCAGGGTCAGCGGCACGGCATCCATCAGATGTGTGCGTCCGATCTTTATGATGTCCTTAAACTGTTGGGCCTTTTCGTTGAGTGCATCTCTTAACTGACGTATGGCCGGCAGGAGCCTGTTTTCGAGTTCGATGGTGGCTGCGATGTGCATGGCGGTTGGGAAGACGTCGTTTGAGGACTGGGACATGTTGACGTGGTCGTTTGGATGTATGGGGTCTTTGCTTCCCAGGCTGCCCCCTGCTATGGCAATCGCCCTGTTTGCGATGACCTCGTTGACGTTCATGTTGGTCTGGGTGCCGCTGCCGGTCTGCCATACGCGCAGTGGAAAGTGGCTGTCCAGCTTGCCTGTGATGACTTCAGTGGCCGCTTCACGGATCAACCCGGCCAAGTTATCGGCAAGCAGGCCAAGCTCGCAGTTGACGTCGCAGGCGGCCATCTTGACAACCCCCAGCGCCCTGATAACCGCTATGGGCATGACGTCATCTCCCCCCGTCACTGTAAGGAGCGATCCTGAACCACCAAAGTTCTTCAGGCAACGAGCCGTCTGAGCCCCGTAATACCGATCCTGTGGCACCTCGATACTACCCATGCTGTCGGTCTCAATCCGCACTGACATACGGTTAGGATAACACACCGACAAGGAAGGGGTCAAGGGGGGCCAGGAGCGACAACTTAGCCAGGGGTCGCTGACCCCCTGGAGCGCCAAGAAGGCAGCGCCGCCCCCCTTCTTTAACTTTTCTTTTTTTTAGATATCGTAGTAGAGGAAGAACTCGTATGGATGTGGTCTTAATCTGAGGGCATCGACCTCTTTGTCTCTCTTGTAGCTGATCCATGTCCTGAGGGCGTCTTCGGTGAACACGTCGCCTCTTAGGAGGAACTCGTGGTCTGCCTCGAGGTTATCGAGCGCTTTGTCGAGGCTTCCTGGCATCTGCGGTACACGTGCCAACTCCTCCGGCTCGAGGTCATAGAGGTCCTTATCGAGGGGCTCCCCTGGATCGATCCGGTTCTGTATGCCGTCGAGTCCCGCCATGAGCATGGCGGCAAAGGCCAGGTACGGATTGCACGATGGGTCTGGATAGCGAACCTCACACCTCTTGGCCTTTGGGCTGGGTGAGTACATGGGAATCCTGATTGACGCGGAGCGGTTTCGAGCCGAATAGGCCAGATTCACCGGGGCCTCAAAACCAGGCACCAACCTCTTGTAAGAGTTGGTCGTCGGATTTGTGATAGCGGCCAGGGCTATTGAGTGCTTTAAAATGCCGCCAATATAGTACATGGCCATTTCGCTTAGTCCCGCGTAAGCATTACCGGCAAAGAGCGGCTTTCCGTCTCTCCACAGACTCTGATGCGTGTGCATACCGGAGCCGTTGTCACCAAAGAGGGGCTTGGGCATGAAGGTAACGGTCTTATTGTGTTTAAAGGCCACGTTTTTGGTGACATATTTAAATATCATCAGCTTGTCGGCCATGTTTACCAGCGGGGAGAAGCGCATGTCTATTTCGGCCTGTCCCGCCGTTGCCACCTCGTGATGCTGCGCCTCTATCTCTATACCGCACTTCTGAAGGGCTAGCACCATCTCCGTGCGAATGTCCTCCTGGGAGTCATTGGGGGAGACGGGAAAATAGCCTTCCTTGTGACGGGGTTTGTAGCCGAGGTTTGGTTTTTCGTCCCTGCCGGAGTTCCATACACCCTCGTTTGAGTCTATGTAGTAGTAACCGCTATGGGCGTTTTGATCGAAGCGTATGTCGTCAAAGATAAAGAACTCCGCCTCTGGGCCAAAAAACGCCGTATCGGCCAACCCTGTGGATTTCAGATAGTTCTCTGCCTTTTGGGCAATGAATCGTGGGTCCCTGGTGTAGGGCTCCTTGGTTATGGGGTCAAGGATGTTGCAGATGAGGCTGAGTGTTGGATATTGCCTGAAGGGGTCCATCATGGCGGTGCTGGGGTCGGGCAACACGAGCATGTCTGAGGCGTTGATTGCCTGCCATCCCCTTATGGATGAGCCGTCAAATCCAAAACCCTCCTCAAAGGATTCTGGATGCAATTGGGAGATCGGTACGGAGAAATTCTGCCACACCCCTGGAAAGTCAATGAAGGTCAGATTTACCATAACCACATCATTGGTCTTCGCAAAGGCGAGCACTTCGTTTGGTGTCATATTACCTCCTGATTTTTTAAGTATTGTAGATTAGAGAGCCTGCTCTCCTCTTTCGCCGGTCCTTATACGAACGGCACCTTCGACATTATAAGCAAATATCTTGCCATCGCCAATCTTACCGGTCTTTGCCGTCTTTTGAATTGTCTCTATCACCTTTTCCGATATATTATCAGACACTACGACCTCGATCTTTATCTTTGGTATAAAGTCGATTACGTACTCAGCGCCTCTATACAGCTCCGTGTGTCCCTTCTGCCGTCCGAACCCCTTGACCTCTACAACGGTCATCCCTTGTACGCCGATGGCGTTTAGGGCGTCCTTGACCTCGTCCAGCTTGAACGGTTTTATTATAGCCTCTATTTTTTTCACAAAACCGCCTCCTTTTTTATATTTTTTGTTACGACTTAGGGTACCACATCGATGATAAAAAAAGCAACGACAAAGGTCATATTCATAATCTTCCACAGAGACAAAATTGTAGGCCATAAGACAAAATAGTAGGTTATAAGGCAAAATTGTAGATATGCGCCTGAGAGGATTCGAACCTCCGACCTGAGGTTCCGGAGACCTCCGCTCTGATCCACTGAGCTACAGACGCACTGATAAAGAAGATTATAGAGGGTGAACAAGGGGACTTGAACCCCCAGCCCCTGGAGCCACAGTCCAGTGCTCTAACCAATTGAGCTATGCTCACCACAATAATATACTAACAATCTAACATAGATTTGCCTGCTGTGTCAAGTCATGGTTACAATTGATTCAAAATTGTCCTCAAATACTATAGAGTTGTTGGTATTTACTTTAACCGTCTTGACTTGTTACAATAGGCTTATGTATAAGTATGACTGGCGGCTGCCCATGCTGGCAGGAAAACAATAAAGATAGCATTTGCAGATACGCTAATAAAAAAAACGATTATTAAGGAGGTCTTATGTCAGTAGCTGGTATAACAGAATTATCACAATATCTGACTTTTAAGCTGGATGACGAGGTATTTGCCTTAGACATAGTGAAGGTACGCGAGGTACTGGAGTTCTCAAGTGTAACAAAGGTGCCCAGGACTCCTGACTTTATGCGTGGCGTTATAAACCTCAGAGGGAGTGTTGTCCCCGTGCTTGACCTGCGGTTGAAGTTCGGTATGACGATGACCAAGAAAAGCATTAATACCTGTGTAATCATCGTTGAAGTGACGCTCGATAACGAAAAGACCGTGCTTGGCACCCTCGCCGATTCGGTCCAGGAGGTCATGGAACTCGAACCAGAAAACATAGAGGTAGCCCCCAAGATCGGAAGCAGGCTAAAGACAGACTTCATCCGCGGCATGGGTAAGCACAACGACGAATTCATCATCATCCTCGACATAGACAAGATTTTCTCCGTAGAAGAACTCGCCCTCATGCAAGGCGCAACAACAATGTCATCCGCTACGGAAGAACTCGCAGTCGCTTAAAAAAAAGACAAAGAGAAAAAAAAGGGAGGCGGCTGTCGCCCCTCCCTCAGACCCACCCTGCAAGGGGGCCAGCCCCCTTGACCCCTTCCTGCGTAGGCTTTAGCTTGAATTGAGGCGTGGAGCTCAATACGGCCTTTAGTCCTTTTACTCGTTTGTAATAAAGTCGATACACTTTTTAAATCTTTTCCATTAGTTCTTTAAATGAGTGTTGCCATGCCTCTGACAGTGCTGGCACGGAGAGGACTTTCTGGATTGCCTCCTGGTTTTTCCTATCGTGGTGTAGTACGTTGTTGGCATATGTGATGGTGACCTCTGGAAAGCTCCTCTCTTTAATGACCAGACTGACGCCTGCCTCTACGTAGCCCTCCTGTAGTACCCTCAGGTAAAAGCCGGTATAGCCTGAGTCAACAACCAACTTTACGAGGTCTGTCCTGCCATACCTGGTTGCAAGTGTGTTGCATGGCTGACGTGGTTGCGTGACCTCCACCGTGGCGCCGCCAAGTTGGTAGATATCGCCAATACACACGTCTTGTTCAACGAGGCCTGAGACGGTCAGGTTCTCTCCAAAAGCGGCAGGAGGCAATGTCACCCCCAAGACCCTTTCCCAGTGTGCGTAGTGGTTGAGGCTATAGACGCAGACGGCCTTATCTACCCCGCCGTGATGCCTGGTGTCGGCAACACCATCCCCATCAAAACCAGTCATAGTAAGAAATATCGAACCGCTAACCGGCATCTTGACAATCCCCGTCGTCACGCTCTTTTCGCAAAACACCTCACTCCTTGGCTGCCCAATGTTTAGTGATACAACCGTGTTCATGTAATAATGTAACCTCCCTGGTACTTCTGTTTTTTTATTAGTATACAATTGAAGTATTGTGTTAATCAACCCACCGTGAATAAGAAATAATGGGGTCAAGGGGACTGGTCCCCTTGCAGGGGGGTCTGAGGGGGGGCGGAGCCGCCCCCTTCTTTCTTTTTTTTCCTTTTCTTCTTAGTGAGTAGGGAAGAAACTTGTGCTCAACCAGTAGAAGAAGAACAGCAGGGTGACTCCGATTCCGAGGCTCCAGCCGATCAACTGTTTTTCAACCGGTTGAAGTGGCTCGTACTCCTTTGACATCTTCTGCAGTTCTTCCGACAATTTAGGTTCGTTGGTCATAATATTCCTCCTATTTGGCTTTTAGCCGGATACGATTGGTGGTTTCATCCCGTGGAAGAAGAGCCACGAGATAAACAGTCCGATCCATATGATAAACCCAAAAAGGCATAGAATGTATACGGCAGCCAGCTTGCCGATGCCTTCTTCCCAGAGTTTCCTGAAGTTTGACACCATGCCTATGGTGAAGAATGTCAGGACAAAGAACATGACACGGAAGGTATTTCCTTCTTCCGAGGATAGCTTGGCCGCAGCCAGCGTGGTCTTTTCCTTCTTGATGCTTTTCTCGAGGGTTGCTATCCTCTCCTTTGAGGCATTTACGGTACTCGTTAGCTCTGTCAGGAGCGTCCCGGCGGCTCCGGCCTTGATCTGCTTGTCGGATGCCGTGATCTGTTGCTTTAGTGTCTTGATCTCCTTATCCACCGGGGCGACTGCCTTGTTTGGAGGAAAACACACCAGCAATAAAACCACAAAGGTGACCACGTAGCCAATGACGAACTTTGGGAACCTCTGCCATATCTCTATAGCCCTGACTTTTTCGCCTGGTTTACACTCGATCTTGGTACACCAGATGATAGCCAGTATGAATGCCCATATCCCGATGAACACGTCTATAAACATCTTGACCGTGGTTGCGGTCATGGTGATCCACCCCTCCTCGTATATTACCCCGGTTGCCTCCAGCGCCTTGGCTCTTATGAGTGCGTCGGTGATTGCGCCGCTTGCCACAGCGCCTCCGTCGGTCTTGACGGCAAGGCCCATCCAGGCGCCCGTCACCAACGGCTCGGTCCACAGGAAGTGCTGTGCCATAAACGGCAGGAGCACCATCTCCACCACCGCAAAGATAACCACCAGCGACGATACCATAATGGGCACTATCGGTCTTGCCCTTATTGCCCCTCCTACCGCTATGGCAGCGGATACGCCGCATATGGATATACCCGAGGCAAGGGGGGCAGCCCACTCGCTGCTGAACTTAAAGTATTTGCGGCTTATGTAGTATACCAGCGCCCAGTAGATGAGATAGGCCTCTACTATTGCGCAAAATCCTCGAAAGAGCACCGCTGAGGCAAGTGTAAATGACTCCGCGGCCTTCACGCCGAGCCCAGCGCCCATAATAACTATGGCCGTCTTTATATAAAGCTCCGGTCTGACGGCCTCATTTAGGGATTCAGAGAACTTTGGAAAGAAGTTTCCAAAAAACAGACCGGCCAACAGGGCAACGATAAACCCGGCCTCTCCCGTCAGAGACAACGACCAGGGCAGACCAAAGCTCGCAAGCTTGTCCTTGGTTGCGGCTATATAGGCAAAGTGACCTGTAAACCAGCACAGATAACTTATCCAGAATATTACGGTAAACCCTCCAGCAAACTTAGCCACATTGGCCCCAAGGAGCACACAGCCAAACACCATCAGTACAAGCATGGCAAGATAGGTAAGAAGCAGGGATGTTATGCCGGATATCCCTGCTTTTTCGTATCTCTGGCCTGGGGCAAACCCGGCAGTGTCTTCCTTAACCGTGATTGTTTCTTCTTTGCCATCGGCAGTTTTTAAGGTGAGCTTCTTGCCGTCTACCTTTGTGATCTCGCCCTTGACGATCTGATACTCCCTGGAGACAGGGCCTATGCCCTTTGCGGGCTCCTTCCAGACCTTTGTCCCAATCCCCCACCCTAACAGGTCAACTCCACCAAATACGCTCATGGATATAAGGAAGATCGTAATACCCAGAATAAGCGACAACCAGTCCTCGTCAATACCACGCTTTGTTGATTCCATACAGACTTATACCTCCATACGTTAATACAACCTGGCGATGCCAGAGTTTAGTTTTATATCACATCTGGAGCTATATTGTCAAGGCTTCTTGGCACGGGGGGTGCATCAAAAAGTCATGGGTAGCTTGGTCAAAGAAAGAAGGGGAGGCTTTGCTTCTTTACCGCTCCAGGTCGCACCTGGCTCCCCTCAGACCCCCTCCACAAGGGAGCACGGCCCCCCCTTGACGCGCCGTAATTGATACTCTTACCCATGAAAAACTGATGCACCCTGTAGGATTGAGCATTACGGGGTCAAGGGCACTGGTGCCCTTGCAGGGGGTTCTGAAGGGGGGCGGCCAGGCGTCCTCTTTTTTTTTTCTCTTTTTTCTCCTTAGTTTTTGAGGGAGGTGTAGAATTTTTTGACGTCTTTTATCTTGTCGGTTATCTTGACGTTTGGCAGCGATGCCAGGAACATCCTTCCGTAGGGCTTTGTCCTGAGGCGGGAGTCGAGGATGGCGACAATACCTGTATCGGTCTTTGTCCTTATGAGTCTGCCAAAGCCCTGTCTGAGGGTCAGGATTGCCCTGGGCACCTGATAGTCGTAGAAGGGGTCTCCTCCGCACTTGACCACATACTCAAGCCGACCTTCCAACACAGGCTCTGTGGGAACCGCAAATGGCAGCTTGGCTATTATCACGCACCTGAGAGCATCCCCTGGGAAGTCCACTCCCTGCCAGAACGTATATGTACCAAAGAGCGCCACGTTATCCGTAGCCTTAAAGCTCTCGATCAGCCTGTAGTTATCCATTTCGCCCTGCCTGAGCACGGTCAGCCCTGGGTCGATGCCGTTGGCCACCTCGTTTAACAACCCATAGCTGGTGAAGAGGACCATCGTCTGCCCCCTGGTGATGTTTAGGATATCCATGACGGTCTTGGTTACGGCCTCGGCAAATCCCTTGTCGCGTGGTTGTGGCATGTCCGAGGGGATGTACAACAGCGCCTGCCTTTTGTAATCAAAGGGCGAGTCAAGCAGGAGCTCGTCACAGGGGCAGGGTGAGAGCCTGTCCTTGATATAGGAGAAGTCTCCACCCAACGATAACGTCGCCGAGGTCAGTATAGAGGTGTCGATAACGCTAAAGACTGAGTCATGGAGCCTTTGAGCTATATTAACGGGGGTCACGACTATCTTGATCCTCGTCTTAAAGCGCTCGGCATGATAGACGGCATCCTCAACCCCCTGGGTGAGAAAGAGCTCGATGGAGTGTCTGAGCGCGGCGCACCGTCCCACCAGCGCCAACACCTCGCTATAGGATTCATCTGCCCTTGAGGCCTCGGCCAGGTTGTTGAGGAGGTCCTGGAGTGTTGCCATAGACTCTGAGACGGTGTCCTCGACACAGGCAGGTCGTCTTATCCTGAGGGTGTGGCTGTTGCCTATGAGCTCTGCCACACCAAAGAAGAACTGATCAGAGCCGGCTCTCACGGCCTGCATGGTTGATATAATGTCACTGTAGAGCAGCCTGTCGATGTCTTTTAGCCTTGTGAGTAGTCCCTTGCCATTTATGGTTATTATCGTGTCAAGCAGGTGATTGATCCTCGAGTTCGATACCTCGATGCCCAGGTAGCTTGCGGCGACGTCTTCGAGTTCGTGCGCCTCGTCAAAGATGACGGCGTTGAAATTGGGCAGCACCTTGCTATCAGCGGCAATGTGGGCAAAGAACAGGTGGTGATTGACGACCAATATGCTTGACCTGCGCTCTATGGCCTTGGCCTTCTGATAGAAGCACTCCCTGTACGTCTTACATGCCTTGCCGTAGCAGAGGTCGGGCTCTCTGGCGACCTTGCTCCAGAGGTTTGCATCCACCTCGATCTCTGCCCTTATACCCTTTACAGCGACCTTGGGCCACAACAGCAGTTCAGCAAACGCCGTGGCCTCATCTGCGTCAAACAGGCCAAACTGTCGCGTCTGATGCAATCGCCTTAGGCACAGGTAGTTTTCGCTGCCCAGGCACAGGGCGTACGTGATGTCGGGGAAGAGGTTTTGTTTTAAAAACGGGAGGTCCTTGTCATAGAGTTGTCGTTGAAGCGCCTTGGTGTGGGTTGATACCACTACCTTTCTGGTCTTGTCTTCAGATATCCACATACTAGCCGAGATCAAGTAGGCAAGGCTCTTCCCGACGCCGGTGCCGGCCTCAACGAGGAGGTTTGTCTTGTCCTGCAAGGAGGTCATCACCGCCTTGGCCATTGCCTCCTGCTGTGGCCGATACTCGTACCCCACAAGGGTCTGCCCCAAGTGATCACGTATAAAGGTGCTCTCTGTCAATAGTGATATCCTCTAAGAGAAAAAGAAAAGGGAAAGAAGGGAGGGCTTTACCCTCCCTCAGACCCACCCACAAGGGGACCAGTCCCCTTGACCCCATAATTTTTATTCCTGGTTTGGATAATAAAAAAGAGGGGGATTGTTTTGTCTCCCCCTCTAAAAGTGCCCTTAATGAGGGTATAGCTGACTAATACTGTTGTTGACCGTTACCGTCGGCCCGATTATGCAGCCAGGTTGATATTGCTGGTGCCAGTTCTTTTTGTGACTTACCGCCTACGAAGACTCCGATATGTCCGCCTTTGAACGCGTAGAGTTCTTTGTCTGTGCTGCTTACGAGGTCATTTAATGGCGTTGTCGCATCGGGGGGGACGATGTGATCGCCGGTGGCGTAGATGTTTAGCAGGGGCATTGATATGTTTTTGAGGTCAACGGACTTGTCTCCGATCTTGAGGGTGCCTTTGACGAGTTTGTTTTCCTGGTACATGTCTTTGATGAATTGTTTGAGACATTCACCGGCCTGGTCGGGGCTGTCGAATATCCATTTTTCCATTCTGAGGAAATTCAGGAGTTTTGTCTTATCCTCGACGACGTCGAGCATGCCGATGTACTTACCCACGTTGAGGGTGATGGGCATGAGCATGAGAAAGCCGTTGTTGAGGAAGTCTCCGGGGATTACGCCATAGGTGTCAACCAGGGTATCGGCGTTCATGTTGCGTGACCAGTTAAAGAGCAGACCCTTCTTTACCGAGAAGTCAATGGGGGTAACGAGGGTGATCAGGTTTTTTATCTTTTCTGGGTATATGGCGCTAAACATGGTTGAGAACGTGCCGCCCTGGCATATTCCCATGAGGTTGATCTTGTCGTTATTGCTGGATTCCCTGATGAAGTCAACGGCGTCGCTGAGGTATACGTTGATGTAGTCATCGAGTGAGACGTATCTGTCTGCCCTGGTGGGGTAACCCCAGTCGATTATATAGAGGTCTACGCCGTGGTTGAGCAGGTTTCTGACGATACTTCTATCGGGTTGGAGGTCGAGCATGTACTCTTTGTTGACAAGGGCGTACACGATCAGCACAGGCACCTTGCAGGTGACGTTGCCCTCGTTCTTGTAGTGGTAGAGCTTCATCTTATCCTGCTGATACACGA
>JADFXD010000098.1 GCA_015233725.1 Nitrospirota bacterium
GCAGGGCCAGGGCAGAGAGCACTGTAGGCTTGATTGTAAAGGCGTTTGCGATAACCCTTGTCCTCTCAGGGGGAGGCGCTGTTATCATCTATAGTGTCCCCGAGCTGATTATCTCGCTCTTTTTTGGGGCGAAGTTTATGCCGGCATCAAATATAGTTGGCCTCTGTGCCATGGCCATGTTTCCCATGGCGCTGGTCATGGTGCTGATCAACTACAACCTTGCCAGGAATAAGACCGTCTTTGCATACGTGGCGCTGTTGTTTGCCATTGCCCAGGTAGCAGGTATTATCGCCTTTCACAGTGAGCTGGCAAGCGTCTTAAGGGTCATTTTAATCTCGGGGAGCCTCTGTGTCACGGCGCTGTTGACCCTAATGGCCGTTGAGTATCTCCGACTCTAAATAAGAAAAGAAGGGGGGCGGCGGAGCTTCTTTTCCGCTCCAGGGGGTCAGCGACCCCTGGCTTGAACAGGGGGGCATTCCGGTGTACACAGGAATCCATAAAGTGCAAAACTATAGTAGTAATTAACCCTACAACGACACAACATGAGATACATGGTAGACAATCGGTTGTATAATGTGTAATAATAATAAAAAGGAGACAAGTTATGCAACCGCAGTATCAAGCAGAAATAGACACATATTCAGTTCCCAAGATGGAGTTAGTAAAAGAAGACATCGATGGATTTATAGTTAAGCTGCAAGGATTTCACAGTGAGTTTGCTGATTGTTTTGAGAGGGAGGCTGCAAGGCAAAAATTCTATCAGTATATGGTAGGTCAATTTAGCGGGTAGCACCACAATCAACCGTGGTTGCCAGGATTTAAGCCACTTTTATACCTTCATAATATGGCGTTGTTACTATGCGACAGCAATGTGACCACGTTTGAATGCAGTGGTACCATATCTATCAGGGCTTATTTGGGTGATTAAGGCCAAACTTCTCAAATCTGTACCAGAAGGTCTTGTAGCTCATCCTCAATAGCCTGGCGGCCTTAGCTGCCACGTTATTTGCCTTTGTCATGGCCTTTTTGAGCAAGGCCTTCTCCAGTTCTTCAAAGTTGATACCCTCCTCTGGTATCTCTATGTCAAATGTTGTACCAACTGTCGGCAGGCTCAACTCGTCCTTGATGTCGTCAATAGTTATGACATCTGCATCGGCCATCAAGACCGCCCGCTCGATAACAGAGCCAAGTTGGCGGATGTTGCCAGGCCAGTGATAATCCATCAGCAACCTCAGGGCAGAGCGTTCAACCCCCCTTATCTGTCTGCCAAACTCCTTATTGTACTTGTCTATGAAGTGTTGAGCGAGCTGCGGGATGTCATCCTGTCTCTGTGACAGGGAGGGCAGCCTGATGGTTACCACCTTGAGTCTGTAATACAGGTCATCCCTAAAGGTGGCTTTTTCTATCTCACGCTCGAGGTCCTTGTTGGTAGCGGCGATGATCCTGACATCGACCTTGATGGTGTCCTTGCTGCCTAATCTCCTGACCTCCTTGTCCTGCAGCACCCTCAGGAGCTTGGTTTGGGTCATAAGGGGCATATCACCGATCTCATCCAGGAACAGCGTCCCCCCGGAGGTTGATTCAAACAGGCCTATTTTCCTGTGCGTTGCACCTGTAAAGGCGCCAGGCTCGTAACCAAACAACTCGCTCTCTATGAGATTATCCGGCAAGGCTGCACAATTAATGGCCGTAAAGGGTGCCGTGCGACGGGGGCTGTTGTAGTGGATAGCCCTGGCAATCAGCTCCTTTCCCGTACCGCTCTCTCCGTATATCAGTACGGTAATGTTTGCCGCTGTTATCTTGCGCACAACCTCCATGACCTCTTTTATGCGCCTTGAGTTGCCTACGATACCCTCCATACTGAACTTATCATAAAGCTCATGGCGCAGCCTCTGGTTTTCCCGCAGGAGTTCTATACGCTCAATGGCCTTTTTGACTATGAGCAGGATGACGTCCTTGTCCAGGGGCTTTGTGAGGTAATCAAAGGCGCCCTTTTTTATGGCATCCACCGCGCTGGTAATCGTCCCGTAGGCGGTGATCACGATAACCGCTGGCCTTGATATCCCCTCTTGCAGGGTATCCAGCAGTTGTATGCCGCTCATGCCGCTCATCTTGAGGTCTGTGATCACCACATCCGGTATGAGCGTGTTTATCATCTGCAACCCCTCCTCCGCCGATGATGCGCTGTAGACCTCGTATCCCTCATCCTCTAATATCGTCTTAAGGATGTCCTGCTGAAGAGGTTCGTCATCGATAACAATTATAACTGCCATACTTTATCCACCCCCTTCAAGAAGGGGGTGGCTCCGCCCCCCCTCAGACCCCCTCGCAAGGGGGCCAGCCCCCTTGACCCCTTCTTTTTCCTACTGCCCATTCTTAAAATTACAGATGTCCTTTTTATCCATTATTCACATGGGCAGGGGAGACAGAGCTTAACGCTGCACCCCTCGCCCTCTACGCTATGGAACTCGACCCACCCGTCAAGTTCCTCCATAACCCGCTTGGTCATGGGAAGACCGAGCCCGGGATGATTCTGCTTGGTTGAGAAAAATGGTTCAAACACCCTTGAGATCAACTTCTGAGGCAAGCCCACGCCGTTGTCGGTAATGGTTAGCAGATAAGCGTTTTCCAACAGCCCAGAGGTTATCCTCAGTACACCGCTATCCTTCTTGTTATCCGACATAGAGTTAAAGGCGTTAACTATGACGTTGAGTATGCAGGACTTAAAAAGTGCAGGGTCTACATCTACTGTAACGTCAACGTCGTCAAACTCCCTGACTATCTTTATGCCATCAGCCTCTGCCTTGGCCCACACAAGGGCCAGAACGTCCTCCAGCAACCCATTGACCCTGACCTTCTGCATGGTGAACTTGAGGGGTCTGCTGTAATCCAGAAAGTCGGTTACGAGTTGATTAAGACGCTGCACCTCGTGCTTGATGCCGATTATGAGGTTGTTAAACTTCTCTATCCTCTCTGCCTCTGCTGGCCTGTACTTGTCCTCGATATAGCCGATGCTGAGGTTTATGAAGTTCAGCGGGTTACGTATCTCATGTGCAATGGTGCGCGACAACTGTCCCAATCCGGAGAGATGTTCGGCCTCTCTGAGACGTTCCTCGATGGAGCGGCTCTCCTTGAGCCTCTGTACCATGTGGTTAAAGCTCTCGGAGAGTTTGCCGATCTCATCCCGCGTAAATACAGGTACGGACTGGGTAAGGTCACCGGCAGAGACCCTCAATGAGGCATCTGCCAGTTTCTTTATGGGGTCGGTATATCGCCTTGAAAATATGATGATTATGGCCATGCCTATGCCAAAGACAAAGAGCGTTATGATTGTCCTCTTAAGGGTGTTTGCCTTAATAAGGTCGGAGAAGTCGTCCTTGTTTATCTGCAAGTGTATGTAACCGTACTGCAAGCCATCGGCTACGACCGGTATGATGACGTTATATGACCTATCATCGTCCGTGACGTGTTCACCTAATTCGGCCTTGATAACAAGCTCCTTTTTCCTGTGCGAAATGTGTGCTCCCACCTTGGCCATGTTTGTACTTGCAAGCACCTCGCTGTCGTTACTGATTATCGATATTTCCTTTAATCCCTTCTTGTTGAGCTTTTTGAGATACTTTGAAAGCCTTGCCTCATCGCTGACCCCGGAGCCGGTTACCTCCTCCACCCCTATCTGTATGGCCTTGGTGAGTTCACCCGTCTGCCGTTCGATCTCCTTGAGGAGGTTTTGCTCCAATTGATAATTAAAGACGACAAGCACGGTTATCACTATAACCATCAGGGACAACATCATCGTGATCAACTTAATATTGATCGATGGTGTAAAAGAAAATCTCTCTAACATCATGCGATTATATTATAACATTAAAAAGTAATGGTTCACCCAATCAAGCCTGTGCAGGAACCAGGAGCGTCAAAGAAGGCGGAGCCGCCCTGCTTATTTCTTTAGACTGCCGATAGAGGCTACAACCGTACTTATCGCACCCCCGAGTCGATCTAACAGCGCCCTGGCCTGTTCAATATCGCGTTGCTTTAGGGCACGTTCAACCTCCCCGGAGACCCCATAGACGTCCGTCATTGACAGATTTCCCGACAATCCCGTAATAGAATGTGCGGTTCTGTGGGCCGTCTCTATATCGTTACCCTCAATAAGAGACGATATCCTGTGGGCTGCGTTACCATACCTGGATGAGAAGTCCAATAGGGCATCTACATAGACCATTGGGTCTCTCCATGTATATAGCCCTTTTTCTACGTCTATGCCCTCAAGCAAGGGCAGCTCATTTGGCAAAGGTTCACCAGCTCTGTCAACTGAGGGGGTGGTAACGATATGACCCTCTGAGCGTCCAATCCCCTTACTTACCGCTCCAGGACGCTCCTGGTTCTTTAACGCTCCAGGACGCTCCTGGTTTGTTTGATCCGCTCCAGGACGCTCCTGGTCCGGGACAGCGCCTTCTATTGTGTCGAAGAGCCTCCCGAAATCTATAGGCTTACCGATGACGGCATCGAAGCCCCTGCGCAGATAGTCCTCCCTCTCCTGATTTAGCACACTGGCGGTTAAGGCGATAATTGGGATGTGTCCACCAGATGCGTCCTCCATGCCGCGGATACGCTGGAGAGCCTCTATGCCATCCATCTCAGGCATCTGGATATCCATAAGAATGATGTCAACTTGCCCCTTCCTAAGACACTCAATGGCCTCAATCCCGTTTCTGGCCACTATCACGGTGTGCCCCTGATGTTGCAGGCGGGTCTTTAATAGGATAACGTTATCCTCAATGTCCTCTGCCACCAGTATCCGAAAGACCCTGCGTGGTTTTAGGTTGTCACCTGTGGCATCCATTGCCTTAAGCGCGGATTTGGATTTCGCATCCGTCCTTTTCATATTAACAGTAAAGTGGAAGGTACTCCCCTTGCCCGACTCGCTCTCTACCCAGATGCGGCCTCCCATCATCTCAACCAACTGCCTGGATATCGTTGTGCCAAGGCCTGTTCCGCCAAAACGTCGTGTCATTGAAACATCCGCCTGTGTAAAGGGAGCGAATATCCTCTCTATGGCCTCCGTAGGTATGCCTATTCCCGTGTCCGAGATGTCAAAGTGTATGATGTCTTCTTCAGCATAGGGTTGCACGCCTATGCTAATACGGCCTTTTTCAGTAAACTTGACGGCATTACCTATGAGGTTTATTATTATCTGTCTTAAACGTAACGGGTCTCCTATAAAATTACCCGTAAGGGCTGGGTCAACGTTATACGTAAAATAGAGTCCCTTTTCACGTATATTGATATCAAACATCTGGTACACGCCCTGGATCAGTTCCATTAGGTCAAAAGGCTTTAGCTCCAGAGTCATCTTACCGCTTTCCATCTTGCTGACATCAAGGATATCATTTAGCAGGCCCAATAACGCCTGTGCCGAATTTCTTGCTATACTCAGGTACTGCCTATCCGTCTCTGACAGATTGTGACCATCCATGACCAGTTCCAGGAAACCTAGGATCGAATTCATCGGGGTTCTGATGTCATGGCTCATATTTGCCAGAAAGGCAGATTTGGCCTTAGCAGAGACCTCGGCAGCCTCCTTGGCGGCAGTCAGTTCTATCTCGGTTTTTTTCCTATGCGCAAGCTCATGCGTCAAGTGTCTCCGCGAGGTGTTTAACAGGACGTTTAATCGGGAGATATAAACCGAAAAGAAGAACATGCACAGGGTAAAGGCAGCAATGGCTGTGATCATCTTCCAGTGCTCACGTAGGATATCCCCCCACGTCACCTGACCGTAGTCCTCGTAAGGACCAACACGGAGGTACCTCAGCAGGTCGTCTACGGGTTCGTAGTTAAGCGGGATGGTCCATCCCTCGATGTTGGCCGCCTTGGCTGCCGGACTGTCCTTAGGCATATCCAATAGCGCCGATGCCACCATCTTTGCAACCGCGTTGGGTGTGTGTATGAGCTTTGCTATTGGCCACTCAGGATACAGGGGCGTACTTAACAGAAAGGGAAAGTCTCTATACTCCGGGCCTTTTTTGCCTTTATAGGGGATAACCTTGAACTCCCTGATGTCTATCTCCTGTCTTGCGGCCATCCTCTCAAGGGTATCGGTCCTGACCGTTGCCGCATCTACCTTGCCGTTTCTGACGGCATAGACGACGTCTACGTGGTTGTTTATAAAATAAAGGGAGGCGAAGTCTTTTTCAGGGTCGATACCGTGTCTCTTGATCTCACCCCATGCCGCGCGCCACCCGCCGAGGGATGTCTCGTTGACTCCCATGAATCTCTTGCCGCGAAGGTCGCTTATATCGTTTATGTCAGAGCGGTCCGCCCTTGTAAAGATGACCCCGCCAAAGACCGTGTAGCCCTTGCCTGAAAAAGACAGGTCCTGCATGGTTGCAATCCTGCTTATGCAGTATTTTACATCCATCTCCACGTAAATAGAGGTGTTTGCTATAAGAAAATCAATCAATCTCTTTCTGATGGCGCCGTCTATCTCACCAAAGGACAGGGGGACGAGGGTAAATGTGTAGCCACTTATATGAGATGACAGGTAATCCATCGTAGGCTGCCAACTCTCCTTGCATTGTTGCTTCCCTTTGTGTGCCAGTATACCTATACGCACATCCTGGGATGCCTCCAGCGTTGTCATCGCACACAGCTCCGTTGACAACAAAAGTATTATGGTAAGAATTATCCTCAATAGCATGCTCATGTCGGCCTTTGTAATTATACACTAAATTCAGCAATTATTTGGATCCATACGGGTGCATAAGAAAATCTGTAGTCCTACAGAGATAAGTACATGGACAGAAGTTTTTATATAAACTTAGGATTGAGATTATGGGGTCAAGGGCACTGGTGCCCTTGCAGGGGGTTCTGAAGGGGGGCGGAGCCGCCCCTTTCTTCTCTTCATTTTTATATAATTAATTATGGGCAGGTACTTAGTGATATTGCCATCCGCCTACCTTGATGCCCAGTTTAAGGGGAGGGTGTTAAGTTTACGGTTACCACTACTTGTGCAGGACTACCCAAATTAGTTGGCTTTAACTCTTTCCTTGCGTTTTTTTCTTCGTTCTTTCACTGTCTTTGCTACGGAATCGAGAAAGTCCTTCCATGGGGACGCTGCATCATTAACAGCAGTTTCGATCGATTTGGCAAATTTGTTCAAACATGGCGATGCTGTTTCTACGGTTATTCTACATTTTCCCTTGTCATCCTTTGTTTCATTATACATTCTAATGTGCGCTGGACTTAAATCGTTATCTAACAACAGAACGGAGCCACCGTGAAGAGGCGCAACTTCCGTGGTTTCAACAACCCATCCACCAGTATTGTAAATATTATAAATATTAGGTTTACAGTCAAAACTCATTTCTGCGGAGAAGGGTTTATGTGTATGACCGAAAATGAATGTAAAACCCTTTGGTGGATGGTTAAAACAAATCTCGCTTTTAATTTGTTTGAGTAATGGTCCCTCAATATACTCGGCAAGTCCCTTTTTAGTTTCATCCGTAAGACATTCATCTGTTATACTTCTTTCCGTTCCTTTGACATGTTTATTAAGAAATTTGATGAATTTTACAGTCACCCACTTAAGAAAACCCTCCAGAAACTTAAATTTTGGAAAAATCTCTAAAGCGATTGAAAATAATAGATTTGCCACAAGCAGGTAGACCTGAGGTTTGCTTTGCAGTTTGTCATATATCAGCTCTATACCCCTTGCAATTTCTCCTGTATCTCCAATATATGACCAGAAAAAATTTATCCAGTTAAAATTCTCCTGCTCAATTTCCCATATCTCCTTCGGTTCTTTTCTTCCAGGAAAAATCATTCTATATAAAATACTCATCAGATGATAAATTCGTTCCACATAGTGACCATGCGTAACGACGACGTATTTGGATGTATTTTTCAAACCTAAGTTCGGGTAGGCGATCTTTATATTAAAATATTTTAAGTAGCCGCCGTTTCTTCCAGAAACTCTGTTAATTAACGATTGCAAGAAATATGCTTTTACATATGCTCTTTCCCCTTCTTCTTCAAACAGACAGGTTGTATGCCACTGCCTTGGCAAGTTATTTTGGGGATGGTTAGCTATATAATCCACATATTGCGTATTCCTTGCCATATCCCAAAGTACATGATCGTGGTTGCCTGGAATATAAATGATATCTTTAAACATTTGTGATTTTTTGTTAGACGACTGAGGCATGATAAGCTCTATAAATCCTTCAAAACAGGCAGAGGATATCTCTGTGGTAGAGAGTGCCATGTCCAAGATATCTCCCATGAGAATTAAAGTGGGTTTTTTAGCATTTTTGCCATTGACACTATCTATTAAATTTCTCAAGCATTCAACCAGATTTACAAGCACATCGCTGTTAGAAGGCTCGCCGGTATCAGGATCAATACATGTCAAAATACTTTCTTTGGATCCAAGATGCATGTCAGAGATACAAACATACTTAATTCTTGGCTTTGGGGTGTTATCTGTCATCTGCTCTGTTGCATTATCCGGCATATCTTATCTCCTTACGTTGCATTGTCATCCTTGAATATATAGAGCGTTTCGATCGTATGCAATACAAAGAAAGAAGGGTGTGGCCCCGCTGACACATTCAGCGAACATGTTTATCTGTTCTTGTTTATCCAAGATCCCTTCCCATATCTTCTCCCCTAGTTCAGCCTATGTAAATCCACGAGGCTGACTTTATTGACTTATCTTCTTAATAACGTCGTAGACGTCGTTTGGTCTGATGATAGCGCCACCTGGCCTTCCGTAGAACAGGACATCGGCCTTACCATTTACGGCCAACCTTACATCCTCAACCATCTGGCCGGTGTTAAGCTCAATGGTGAGGAACTTCACATCTTCGTTGGCCAGGCTGTATAGCTCTCTTTCCGGGAATGGATAGAGCGTTATTGGTCTGAATAGCCCAATCTTTAAGCCCTCCTTACGGTGGGTCTTTATGGCCGAGAGGGCGATCCTGGCAGCGCTTCCAAAGGCCACTACGATGATTTGGGCATCTTCCACATCGATTGCCTCGTATCTCACCTCTGAGGCCTTCATCTGCCGGTATTTGTCGGCGAGGATGTTGTTTTTCTCTTCCAACATGCCCTCTTCCATGTAGAGGGTCTTTATGACATTAGGCGGTCTGTTGAGACATCCCGTAAGCGCCCAGTCCTTTTTAGGGAGGTCTGGTTTTACGTAGGTTGTTGGATAAAATGGTTCCATCATCTGTCCCAGTATCGCATCGGCCAGGATCAACACTGGGGTTCTATAGAGGTCGGCCCTGTCAAAGGCCAGAAACGTCAGGTCCCACATCTCCTGGACGTTGTAGGGGGCATACACCAGAAGCCTGTAATCGCCATGCCCTCCGCCCTTGACCGACTGAAAGTAGTCCGCCTGTGACCCCGATATGTTGCCCAACCCCGGTCCACCCCTCTGCATGTTTACAATGACCGCGGGCAGCTCTGCCCCCGCCAGAAACGATATCCCCTCCTGCTTGAGGCTTATCCCCGGCGAGCTTGACGACGTCATAGCGCGCACGCCGGCAGCCGCGGCACCATAGACCATGTTGATAGCGGCTATCTCACTCTCCGCCTGTATAAACACGCCACCGACCTCGGGCATTCGCTTAGAGAGATACTCTGGTATCTCGTTTTGCGGCGTTATGGGATAACCGGCATAAAAGCGGCACTCGGCATTTATGGCCGCCTCCGCTATTGCCTCGTTTCCCTTCATCAAGGTGCGCTGTATTATCATAAGCTCAAAGGCTCAAAAACTTTAAATCTAACCTGACCTAAGACGCCACTGGATCGTCTTGTTGATTCCCTCTGTCAGTGAATGTCTGGCCTCAACGCCCAGGACGCTCCTGGCCTTATCCACCACCAGGCAGCTCCTTCTGAGGTCTCCGGCGCGGGCGGGATAACTTATCAGGCTGCGCAAGCGACTATCTATGTCGGGTTTAAGCGACTTCAGGGCATCAAATATTACGTCAAAGAGCTCCCTGGTGTGTGTTTCCCTGCCTGTGGCGATGTTTACAGCCTCCGCGTTACCCTTTTCGATGGCCGCAAGGTTGGCCTCCACCACGTCGGCCACAAAGCAATAGTCGCGTATCATCCCCTTTGGCTCATCGGGGTAGTGATACAGCAGACATTGCTTACCGCTTAGGAGTCTATCCATAAAGATAGCAACCACGCCGGCCTCTCCGTGGGGTATCTGTCTTGGTCCGTAGACGTTGGCGTATCTCAACACGGTATAGTCCAGGGCGTATTGATGTCTGTAAAAGGCCAGGTACTGTTCCGATACCGTCTTTGTGATAGCGTAGGGAGAGAGCGGTCGGGGATTGCAGGACTCAGACGTTGGATACTGGTCAGCCTCTCCATAGATGGCCCCACCGGAGGATATAAAGATAACCTTCCCCACCGCCGTCTTTCTTGTTGCCTCAAGGAGATTGATAAACCCCAGGACGTTGACATCGGCGTCATACGCCGGGTCTTCCACGGAGGCAGGGACTGACATCTGAGCCGCATGGTGATTGACTATGTCAAAGCGCTCCCTTTGCAAGACCGTCAAGACCTCCCTGCTGCGTACATCCATGAGGTAGAAGCGCGCCCGTGGGTTGAGGTTCTCCCACTTGCCCCCTGAGAGGTTGTCCATGACTACCACGTCATGTCCCGCCCCTATGTAGGCGTCAACCACATTTGAACCTATAAAACCAGCTCCGCCAGTAACCAGAATCTTCATCGCTACCTCCATTAATAATGAATTGAAATAGACCCTTTTGTCAAGTCAGGGTAATCGCAAGAGAAAGAAGGGAGGCCACGAAGAAGCCCCCTTGACCCCGTATTTTCAATCCTAATTTTATAATCTGCCTATTGAATTAACTCCATCAGGGTAATTTCATGGGCATTTAATTAATTATGGGCAGGTACTTAATTAGAATTTGAAGTAGATGATGAAGATTCCGATAAAGGACAGGATGATCATGATTATGAGGGTAGGGCTGATGCGGTCGGTTTTTCTTTTACTTCTCAATGCGCTTACAATTAAGCCAATGACGGAGAAGATAAGCAGGACAGTGGCGACAATAAACATGTTTTTTACCATGGTTATATCCCAGGAGAAGCGAGGTTTATGATACATACCGCCGGGGTCGAAGATAGAGGGTTGCTCAGGCATAGCAAAATAGAAGAACACCCATATCTGAAAAAGCAATAGCCAGCCTATTCCTATAATCCACGACACGGCCTTTTTAACCGTGTCTGGTCCCTTGCGTCGTTCCCTTCTTTTTTCCTGTTTGTCTACGATCATCGAAGCACCTCTCTGTTTTTAGTATTCAAACTGAGTCACGGCGTGTGTTACCCCTGCTTCGACCATCCAGATGTGGATGGTTTTATCAAAGGAAGCGGAGAAAAGTCGGTTATCTGCCAACTCTATGTCATAAACGCTGTCTGTGTGACCGCTGAGGGCGCTCAACAGTTCGCCGCTATTAAAATCCCACACCCTTATCTTTTTATCCCAACAGCCGGTGAACAACA
>JADFXD010000099.1 GCA_015233725.1 Nitrospirota bacterium
TGAAGAGGCCTGAGCTCCTTGCCCCGGCGGGAAGTTTTGACAAGCTAAAGACCGCGATCCACTACGGTGCCGATGCCGTCTACCTCGGACTGACTGGCTTTAGCCTCAGGGCAAAGGGGGACAACTTCGATGATGAGCAACTGAAATCCGCCGTCGATTACGCCCACGCCCACGGTAAAAAGGCCTACGTCACCGTAAACGTCTTCCTCCACAACGGTGACCTGCATCCACTGAGGCACCACATCGAGTGTCTCAGGGAGATCAAACCCGATGGCGTGATCGTCTCCGACCTTGGTGCGCTTGACGCCCTGACTGAGACAGCACCAGAGTTGCCCATACACATCAGCACGCAGGCCAACATCACGAACTGGCGCTCCGCAAGACTCTATGAGCGACTTGGCGCCAAACGACTCGTCCTTGCCCGCGAACTCTCGATTGATGAGATCAGGGAAATCCGCGAACATGTCTCGATAGAGCTTGAGTGTTTCGTCCACGGCTCGATCTGCATATCGTACTCGGGAAGGTGCTATATCAGCGCCTTCCTGGCCAATCGGTCGGCCAATAGCGGCCTGTGTACCAACTCGTGCAGGTGGAGCTACACGCTGATGGAGGAAAAACGCCCCGGTGAACACCTCCCCGTCTACGAGGACGACAGGGGCACATACGTCATGAGCTCCAGGGACCTCTGCATGATCGAGCACCTCGATAAGCTGTGTGAGGCCGGCGTGGACAGCTTTAAACTTGAAGGTAGGGTCAAGGGCGTCAATTACCTGGCCACCGTCGTGAAGGTCTACAGGGAGGCCATAGATACCCTTGTAGACGGTAGTGATTACGTCGTGGACCAACGGTGGTTGGCGGAGTTGTCGTCGGTGTCGAATCGGGGCTTTACAACGGGGATGTATCTGGGGAGGCAGCCCGATGGCCATTACAATCACGACGAGCAGGATATGTATAAAGGCAGTCACAACATCCTGGGAGTCGTTCGATCCGTGGGGGATGGCTGGGGCGAGGTCTCCCTCAAGGGCAAGCTCGCCGTGGGGGACTCAGTAGAGTTTCTATCCCCCGGTCTGGAAGGCGCAGTATTAAGGCTCCAGCAGATGAAGGATGTCTTTGGCAATCCAATAGCCTCAGCAAGAAACGAAGACACAGTCGTAATCCCCATCACCGAAGGCGTTAGAAAAAACGACCTGCTAAGAAGAAAATAAGAAAAGAAGAAAAAGCCAAAGAAAAGAAGGGGAGCGCCTGGCCGCCCCCCCTCAGACCCCTCCTGCAAGGGGAGGGGTGAGGCACCCCGGCCAAAAAGAAGTCCCCTTGACCCCGTAATTGCGATCCTTTTTGCTTTATGTTGTGGCCTGTGTAGCTTACAGGGCCATTCTTTACGTGACAGTTATGTCTGAAATCTGATACAATATAAATATTATGAAGTACATAGAAACAGGAGAAGGCCATCATGGCAAGCATAAAGTTCTTATTAGAATCCTATCAGGTTTTATTATATTTTTATTGATGATGTTCTTATTAGTATCTATAGGAATTAATAATATGAACGAAAACTATAAATTATTTTCAGATGTTATAAACCATCGTGATTTAGAGATTCAAATAGCTGAAGATATGAGGTTTTTGGTTAGACATGAAGCGGTCATCGTTCGAAACATAATAGTAAATAAAATTAGTAAGGATGTTGAAATAAAACGTTACAACAACGCCATTAAAGAATATGATAACTCAAAAAACAAATTAATAAAAATGATTGAAAAGGCTAATAGATCAGAGGATCGTGATGTAAACAACTCAGTGAAGGAGATTCTCGATGAGATAAGCAGGGATGAAAAAACAACACTTTTATTATGGGATAAGGCTATCAAACTCAGTGAGAATGGTGATATACAAGCTGCGTATAATCTTCTTGTGAGTGATGTGAGGTCGGTACAGTGGAAGTGGTTGGATAATGTTGATAAAATAGTCGAATTAGAGAGAAAGGATGCAAGGGAAGATTACGAGAAATTTTTGGATAGATATAATAAATCCAAGATTAAAATGATAATCCTTGGAATAGTAACTCTGATAATTGGCACAATAATATCTATGTTAACTACAATGAGTATCTCCAAGCCTTTAAAGAATTTAATAAAATCTCAAACCATCGTCCTGGAAGAAGCGAATAGACAACTCAATCAAGAGGTTGTTGTTGGCAAGAAATTGGCAGGGGAGCTACAATCATCCTTAAATGAATTAACACTGGCAAAGCATTTTATGGAAAACGTGTCAAACGGAATCACTGATGAGATAATTCTTCTTTCAAAAGATTTTAAGATATTATGGGCTAACAATGCTGTACTACAAAATCGAGCCTCCACAGTCAATGAAATAATAGGGATGTCTTGTTACAATCTGACACATCATAGTGATGTATCTTGCAACTCTCCGGATGATCCTTGTCCTGTAAAGGAGTTTTATAGAACCGGACAACCTACGCCTGTTACTCATGTTCATCACAAGGCAAACGGTTCAATAAGTTTTGTCGAGGTTGAAGCTTATCCGATTCTTGATCACAGGGGAGAAATTAATGAGTTTGTCTATGTATCTAAAGATATTACAGAAAGAGTAAAAAGAGAAGAGGATATCCGTAATCTGAATAAAATACTTGAGCAAAAACTCAAGGAAGAGACTTCTTTGAGAGAACAAAAGGAACAATTACTGATACAACAATCCAAACTGGCAGAAATGGGTGATATGATAGGCGCTATAGCCCATCAATGGAAACAACCGTTAACCTCTATATCATTAATAGCAAATGAGATAGAGGATGCCTATGAATACGGTGAAATGACTGGTGAGTATATGAAGGACTGTGTCATAAAGATTTTAGATCAAACCAAATTTATGTCGAAGACCATAGAAGACTTCAGGAACTTTATGAAACCATCGAAAGTGATGTCTGACTTTGACATAAAAGAAGTAATAGACGATGTCTTGTTTATGTTTGAAGCCATGTTAAGAAAATCTAATGTAGATGTTCTATTTGAGAAAGATATTTCTTCTGAAAGATACATAACAACTGGATATCCAAACGAATTTAAACATGTAGTCTTAAACTTGATAAACAATTCAAGAGATGCTATATGCTCAATACGGGAAAAAAACCTTTTGAGTAAGGATATACGAGGAAAGATAACTCTTAATCTTTCAAGTAAAGATGATAAGATACTATTGACTATAAGCGACAATGGTGGTGGTGTGCCGTATGAAATTATAAGTAAAATATTTGACCCATACTTTACAACCAAACCTGATGAAAAAGGCACAGGAATCGGCTTATATATTAGCAAAAAAATAATTGAGAACATCAATGGAAGCCTTGCGTGTAAAAATGTGGAAGATGGCGCCGAGTTTACTATAACAATAAACAAGCCACAACGGAGTTAAAAGGATTTGGTGTGTTAAGCAACCAACCCCTCCACAAGGGAGCACGGCCCCTTGGCCCCGTAAAGGGCTGGTTGCTTAGGTTGAGGGGTGGTAGAGTAAACCCCTTAGGCAATGTCCTGCATAGCGATTATCAGATAATGATCGAGCCTGGAATGTTCCTGTTACTGACCGACTATACAATTCTACATATATATGTATATAAAATAGCATATTGCATTAATGGTGGTATGTTTGTTATTCTTGACCTTAACAGTATCTGTATGGGATCTTAGTCAAATTAAGGTATTTGGAGGGTACTAATGTTACATGTAAGCCTTACAGAAAAAGGTCGAAATGGCAACCATAAATTTCTTAATGTAATGTTATCAGGTTTTGCTTTATTGTTATTGATGTTGTTTGTATTGTTATTTATTGGAATTAGTAATATGAACAATAGCCGTATATCAATTTCAAATCTTATAAATAACCATTATGCAGCAAGTAGTTTAGCTGAAGAGATGAGGTTTTCATCCAGAAATGAATCGGTTATCATTCGCAACATAATGATGAATGTAGAGAATAAAAATCTTGAAATACAACGCTACAACAAAGCCATTGAAGAATACGATAACTCAAAAAATCAATTAATTAAAACGATTCAAGGCAGGAAAGACTTAAATGATCGTGATTTAAACAACTTAGAAAATAATATACTCGATGATATTAACGATGATGAAAAAATGGTACATATATTATGGGATAAAGCAATCAAATTCAGTGACAATGGCGATACAAGCGCTGTATCTAATCTTCTTACGACTGATGTTAGGGTGGTACAGTGGAGGTGGTTGGATAATCTTGATAGAATAGTGGGTTTAGAGAAAAAGCATTCATTTGCAGAGTACGAAGAATTTTTGAGTAGACATGATAGATCGAAAGAATTAACAATAATTACTGGATTAGCAGCTATGATAATTGGTGTAATAATGTCTATTGTATCTACAATTCGTACCTCCAGGCTTGTAGACAAACTAATAAAACATAGTACCACGGAAGCTGAGACAAAAAAAGAAGAGATAAGGAAAAACTACGACCTGGAAAGTGTACTAACCACGGTATTAAAGCTATCATACAAGGATATAGAC
Source organism: Nitrospirota bacterium (assembly GCA_015233725.1). Classification (GTDB taxonomy): domain Bacteria; phylum Nitrospirota; class Thermodesulfovibrionia; order Thermodesulfovibrionales; family Magnetobacteriaceae; genus Magnetobacterium. The sequence continues at coordinate 4,554 of JADFXD010000099.1, forward strand.
ATCAAAGAATTTCTTAACCTGACACTGGATATGTTATTTTCACTCCCTTGGTTTGCCGCAAAATCGGTAGGGTGTATATTCCTGTATGACGAGGCAGCGGGGGTATTAAGGATGGCGGCAAGAAAGAACTTTCCCGCACAGTTGGTAGAACCATGCAAGGAGGTTCAGGTAGGAAAGTGTCTATGTGGTCTGGCCGCATCAAGAAAGGAATTGATATATAAGGATCGTATCGATAGCGAACATGAGATAACGTTTGAGAACATCCCGGAACATGGCCATTATTGCGTACCGATCATGATGAAAGACAGGGTCTTGGGTGTTATCAATGTAGATATTGATGCCGGGCATAAAAGAGACATGTTCGAGGAAAAACTGCTGTTAATGTTTGCGGATGTATTGGCATCCATCATTGACCGTAAGAGGGTGGATGAGAAGCTGGAACACCTGGCAAACTATGACGCCCTGACAGGGGTGCCAAACAGGGCGCTGTTGTTTGACAGATTAGCGCAAAGCATAAACAACTCAAAACGCTATAACGACAAGACAGCGGTTATATACATAGACCTGGATAAATTTAAGCCTATTAATGATAACCACGGACATGACGCAGGTGATGTGGTATTAAAGAAGACCACCAGCAGGCTAAAACGCTGTGTAAGAGATACGGACACCGTCTCGCGTTTAGGTGGAGATGAGTTTGCCATAGTGGTCAGGTGCGGGTGCACCACCGATAAAAAGGGATTTAATACATCGGATGAGTTGAGCGCCCTGTGTAACAGGATAGTTGATGAGATAGCAAAGCCCATTGAATATAAGGGAAAGGCCCTTTGCGTCAGCGCCAGTATCGGCATAAGTGTGTATCCGGAGGATGGCAGCGATAGCATGATGCTTCTAAAAAAGGCCGATACGGCAATGTACAACGCAAAGACATCCGTCGGCGGTACGTTTTTATTCTATGAAGACAGCATGGATAAGAACCTAAGGGAAAGAGATAGGCTGTTAGAGGATATACGCTATGCGATAGCAAACAATCAGCTTATATTGTATTATCAGCCTCAGATAGACCTGACAACGAATAAGGTAACGGGGGTGGAGGCATTTATACGTTGGCATCATCCGATATTTGGCATGATATCCCCTGATAGATTTATCCCACTGGCAGAAGAGACAGGTCTGATTATAGATATCGGCAAGTGGGTAATCAAGACTGCGTGCCAGCAGAATATCTTGTGGCATGAAGAGGAGGGGCTGCCGTTATTAAACATGGCCGTCAATGTCGCTTGTAATCAATTCCACCAGCATGACTTTGTTGACAATGTCATCCATATATTATCAGAGGTGCAAATAGACCCCAGGTTTCTCGAAATTGAGATAACCGAGGGGATCTCGAGCCAGGATATAGAGATAACTATAGATGTCTTAGGTAAGTTTAACCACATAGGGCTCAAGGTATCCATAGATGACTTTGGCACCGGTTATTCATCATTGGGTTACCTGAAGCGTCTACCTATAAATAGGATAAAGATAGACAAGTCTTTTATCATGGATATACAGCACAATCAAGATGCGCTAATAATAGTAAAGACCATAATAGATATGGCACATAATCTCAAAAAGCCTGTTGCGGCAGTAGGGATTGAGACCCAGCAACAGTTAGAATTGCTCAAGTCACTCAACTGCGATGAGGGACAAGGCTTCCTGTTCAGTAAGTCACTGAGTGCCGAGGACTTTATAAAGTACGCTAAAGGCAATGTCCTGCATAGCGATTATCAGACAACGGAAACCGAAATTGTGGCATGAAAAGTTGTACACTCTTTCAAAGGAGGGGAAAAAGAAGGTGGAGCTGCCCCCCCTTCTTTGCCTTTTCCTTCTCCCCTAACCGCTGATGTCCAGGTCTTTTACCAGGAGGGCTGGGGTGCCGATGTTTCCATAGAAGCATAGGTCATTGCTTGTGGCCTCGATGTCTTTGAGGAGGTTGATTATATTACCCGATACGACGGCTTCCTTGATGGGGTGAGAGATGCGGCCATTTTCTATCCACAGGCCGCTTGCCCCAAACGAGAAGTCGCCGGAGATGCGATTGGCCATGTGCACGCCCATCACATCGGTGATAAGCAGACCCTTGCCCATAAGCTCGATGAGCTGCTCCATTGGGTAGACGGATGCCTTGGAGGCAGGGTCGATGTACAGGTTGGATATCCCCACACCGGGCAGCCCGGATATCCCACCCTTGACGGCGTTGCCCGTGGAGTTGGCGTTGGACTTCTTGGCGGTGTAGACGTTATACAGGAAGCCTTTTAGGACGCCATTGACAACGAGGTCGTTACGTTGAGAGGGGACGCCCTCGGCATCGAATGGCCTTGTTCCGGTCTTTCCTGGCAACAGGGCGTTGTCCACGATATGGATTTTGCCTGAGGCGATCTCTTGCCCCACCTTTGAGGCAAACAGGGACTTGCCCTTCTGGACGTTGTCCGAGGACAGGGATGGCGCTATGACCTCCAGGAACTCCGCGGCTATGGAACTCTCCAGTATGACGGGGGACTTTACCGGGGGAAGTCTCCTAGCGCCAAGGAGTTTAACCGCCCTGTCAGCGGCGCTGGCACCAACGCGTTGAGCCGATACGGCGCCTATAAACCTGTCCGTTTCAAACCCCCATCCCATCTGGCTCTGTCCCTCTCCCTCGGCCAGGACGGTTGCCGAGGCGCTGCATGAGGTGCTGGTGTAGTTGCCCCGCAGCCCCTGCGTGTTGGCGATCAACACCTCGTGGACAGAAAAGCCGGCCATTGCCTTTCTGACCTTTCTGACCTTCGGGTCAAAGGCCAGGGCCGTTCGTTCCACCTCCATTGCCGTTGCTATGATGTAGTCCTCGCTGGCCTGGGCCACGTCCTGGTCATAGATATCCACCTGCTGGTATGAGGCAGGGGGTGGATAGTGCGTAAAGGGGTCTTCCTCTGTCCACTTTGATATCTCTACCGCCTTGTCTACGACCTCCCTCCAGTAGTTGAAGTCGTTTGAGTAACAGAGGCCCTGTCTGAGGCCATTGAGCACACGTACCGAAAAACCAGCCACATCCGCCCGCTGCAATGCCTCCACCTGGCCGTCTTTAGCCTCGGCGCTGATGTTGCGGCTACTGAGGCAAAACACCTCTCCGCTGAGGTCATTGACCGAGGATATGTAGTCTATGATTCTATCTGCGATATCAGTCTTCATAATACGTAGCCGATGCCGTCTCAGACTCCCACACCGTCACGGCGGCAAGGCGCACGTCGTCGTCGGGCATCTTCTTCTTCAAGGAGTCGTAGACCCACTTGGCGATGTTTTCAGAGGACGGGTTTATCTCCGTAAACGGGAAGACGTCGTTGAGGTATGCATGGTCCAGTTGCTCGACAACCTCCTTTGCGTATCTTTTAAGCTCGTGGAAATCCATCGCTATGTCTATTTCATTAAGGTCGTCGGCCTGCACATGCACCTGGACCTTAAAGTTGTGTCCGTGCAGGTGCTCACACTTGCCCTTGTAACCTCTCAACTGGTGAGCCGCTGAAAAGGTCGCCTCGATCATTAGCTCGTACATGCTGCCTCTCTTTCTGTCAATTTAATTTTCAGGCTATCGATTTAATTTTTCAGGTCGCCTTCTTGAGCGTAGAGATGTAGGGAAGGTTTCTGAACTGGTCGTTATAGTCTACCCCGTAGCCTATGACAAACTCATCCGGTATATCAAACCCCACGTAATCAACGGGGACATCCACGACCCTTCGCGACTTCTTATCAAGAAAGGCGCATATCTTCAGCGAGCTAGGCCCCATTTGCAATAGCCTCTCCCTGAGGTAATGCAGCGTAATACCCGTGTCGATAATGTCCTCCACCAGGAGGATGTCCTTGCCCGCTATGGGCTGCTGTATGCCGTAGTGGACAACCACATTCCCCGTTGTCACCGTGTCTACGTAACTGGAGGCGATTATGAAGTCAATTGACAGCGGACCCTTCAACTGCCGTATAAGGTCGGCAAAAAACACACAAGCACCCTTGAGTATCCCTACAGCCAAAAAGCCCTTGTTCTTGTAATCGTCGTTTATCGCCTTGCCTAACTCGTGTACCCTGACTCTTATCTGCTCCTCAGTAAATAACGGCTTACCAACTACCATCGATGACCCTCCTTCTTATGATGAAATTATCTCTGCCTATTTATAATAATACAGCCTATCAATGAATTTCAAGCCCGAAGAGAAAAGAAAAAAGGGGGGCGGCGCTGCCCCCCCCCTCGACCCCCCCCGCAAGGGCACCAGTGCCCTTGACCCCATAATGCTCAGGCCTGGTCTCTTATTATTTATCCCTCAATATTATTATTTATTCCTCAGTAATTTCCTCTTGCAGAAATTTGTAATAAATGTTATGATGGCAAGTTATGCTTGTGTATAATATTTACGATATAATCAATAAGAAGAGATGGAAGAATGTTTAGTAAGCCGGGAGATATGACATGAAAGAAAGGGATATTTTTGAGGAAATAATCAACATAGGCAAAAAGAGAGGCACTCTTACCTATGATGAGATTAATGATGCCTTGCCTTCGGAGTTCTTTTCGCCTGATGAGATAGAGGACCTGATGGATCTCCTGCAGGACATGGGCGTTAAGGTTGTTGATCAGGAGAGGGCTGCTGCCATGCTTGAGGCCGAGGAGGAGGTTGAGGGGTATGAGAAGACCGAAGACCTTGTTCAGGCCTATTTTCATTCGATGGGTGATATCTCTATCCTGAGCAAGGATGAGGAGACAGAGCTTGCCAAGACCCTTGAGGATGGCCGGGATATCATAAAGGACATAGTGATATCCTTGCCGCTTTTCAAGAGGATTCAGGAGGGGTTTGACCTCAGCGAGGAGACCATGTCTGAAGAAGAAAAGGCTGAGGAGGCCTTAAAGCTCACCCTCGAACGTCTGGAGGAGTTAGTCGATGTAATCAGGGTGATTGATTCCAAGGTTGCCAAGTATGGGACGATAAGGGATGTCAAACGCATTATCAACCTCAAGCAGTTTGCCTCGGCAGACCCAAAAAACATGGGCAATATATTAAGAGAGGCTATATCGGAGCACAAGAACATAGAATCCGAGCTTGGGATCAAAATTGAGGAGCTCAAGAAGCACTGGGAGCGTGTAGCAAAGGCAAAGGAGCTCGTCGTCAAGGCAAAGGATGAGCTGATCACCAGAAACCTTAGACTTGTTGTCAACATCGCAAAGAACTATGTAGGTCGGGGGTTGCCCCTTCTTGACCTCATACAAGAGGGCAACATCGGCCTGATGAAGGCGGTTGATAAGTTTAAATACGAAAAGGGGTTCAAGTTCAGCACCTACGCCACGTGGTGGATCAGGCAGGCCATAACCCGGGCACTGATAGACCAGACAAAGACCATCCGGGTCCCCGTGCACATGATGGAGTTCTACAATCGGGTGACGAAGGTATCTCGCGAGATCACCCAGCAACTGGGCAGAGAGCCTACCAATGAGGAGATCGCCCAGAGGCTCGATGTGGCGGTACGCAAGGTGGAGGAGGTCTTCAGGGCGATACAGGACCCCATTGCCCTGCAAACACCCGTAGGGGATGAGGATACGGAGCTGGAGGACTTTATCGGCGATAAAAACAGTCCCTCTCCCTTTACCGATGCTGAAAAGAGCGAGGCCTCCGAGTACGTCCAGAAGGTACTGCGAACCCTGTCGGCTAAAGAGGAGAAGGTCATCAGGATGAGGTTCGGTATAGGCGTTGACAGAGACCACACGCTGGAAGAGGTTGGCCGTCACCTCTCTATTACAAGAGAGCGCGTCAGGCAGATCGAGGCAAAGGCCCTCCGCAAGCTCAAGCACCCAAGCAGGTTACGAGCACTGAAGATCCTGACATCATAAAGGTACTACCCCCTTAAGGGGTCAAGGGGTCTGGACCCCTTGCAGGAGGGGTCTTAGGGGAGGGCGGAGCCGCTCCCCTTCTCTCTTTTCTTCTAATAGAGTGATCGTAGCGCCATCCATAAACGTCGCCACCGATGACAGCACAAACATCATCAGCAGGGTAATCATTCTCAGCATCGTAGAAGGGGGTGCGACTCCGAGGCTGCATTGTTTTGACGTATAAGACATTTGCCCTAACTGTTATAATAGATAATATTCTTACAGGAGGTTAAGAAATGATAATAGAGCACGTCAAAGGTAGTGATATACCCGCTGAATGGGCAAAGAAATTAGATTTAGATATAGAGGCTGATGTAATTTATACAGTGGATATTGATGTGGAAGAAGAAATGCCACCAGAGGAGATGTTTAGAGAAGATTTTATAAGAGAGATGGAGATACGAGACAGACAATATCAAGAGGGCAAAGGGACATTATGCGCAACAAAAGAAGAAAGCGATGCTTTTTTCAGAGAGGCGTGGGGTGAGTAACTATAACGGGTTTTACCTGGATGGTTTTAAAAAAGACATTAAGGCAATTAAGAACAACTTTGAGTTGAGGGAAAGATTATTAGAGAAGATTGAGGAGGTGTTGGAGAATCCTTATCACTACAAACCGCTTCGAAATGTTCTCAAAAATAAGAGGAGAGTTCAAATCGGCAGTTATGTTTTGATATTTGAGATAAAAGAAGAAGAAAAGAATGTCGTTTTTTACTCAATTAATCATCACAATAAGGCATATAAAGAGGGAGGGCAATAGCATTAAATGGGTTCGTTGTCTTCTAAGTACATGGACATAAGTTTTTATATAAGATTAGAATTGAGAATTATAAGGTCAAGGGCACTTCACCCCTCCCCTTGCATGGGAGGTCTGAGGAGGGCCAGGTGCGACAACTTAGCCAGGGGTTGCTGACCCCCTGGAGCGGAAAAGAAAGCTCCGCCGCCCTCCTTCTCTCTTTTCTTTTTTTTTCTAGTAGATGCTCCAGTTGCTGGGGACGCCTGGGTCCACGTAGCCTCC